>JAPLKA010000046.1 GCA_026388315.1 Pseudomonadota bacterium
GGATTTTTGCACCGATATAAGAAATAAAGCCGGAGCCGTTGGCAATTAAGTCAGATGGTAAGTTGTAAGTTAGGGCGAAAAAAAAGTAACATTTTTCGTTGGAGGAGAGATTTATCTATTGACACGGGGAGGCCTTATAGGAGTTCGGTCATCATTCCTTGTCACTGCTGTTTATAACACCTCTTTCGTCACGACGTACCCACTCACTCCAATACTCCCGGCGGCGAATAAGAAATTCCTTTCGTCTTTCTGAGATATGCGGATTTGAGAGAATGGCTGCATCCCAACCGCCACTAAGTCCTCGTTCACGAGCGAGCATCGGCCTCCACCTCAATGTCGGAGGTACAGAGACAACCTGAAAACTTCCAGAATTGACGGCTTTTAGACAAACAAGGTCGTCGGCTTTCGGGTTCGGCTGAAGGCGGTCAAAGGTCCTGCCAAAGACATTTTCAGGAAACAAATGCCCGCGCTGCGGAATGCGGCTGGGATCGGCATTCGCCTCCGCTCGACGGCCGTATATAAGTAAGTAGGACGGCCGCAAACGACGTGCATGCCAACCCTGGTCGAGGCCGTAGAAAGCCTTGAATGCCTCGACATTCCTTGGAGCATCAAACCAAACTTTCCAGTCTGTAATCTGGTGCAGAGCCTGTGTCAATGCCGCAGTAGGTCTGCCATTTCTTGTGAACCAGCGTTTGGACGGAGCTTCAATTTCGATAAGAACTGGCTCTTCGGTATCGCTACTCTGAGCTATCCACATGAAGTCAGGTACCCGCCGATCATAAGACGGTAAGGACGGCTGTGTGATAAGTCCGCATAATCGAGGATAGTGACCGCTTTCACCACCAACAAAGCCAAACGCACCGGGCACCAGCGACGGATGGATTTCAAGGAAAGCCTGTATCTCTTGTTCGGATGGGGGAGAATTGCGGTTGAGCAAAGCTGTCCATTCCGCCGTAACAAGTTGCTCGTACTGTATCCAGGACAAGGGTTCTTCGGGGGACTGTTCGATTTCATATGTCCGTTCCCAATTCAAGTTCTATCCATCTCCTTTACCGAACATGGGGATCAGCCAGAGGCCGCTGGCCGATTGGCTGGATGCCATGGTTATACCACCCCTCATAGTTTGCCCCTCTCAAACGCCAAAAAACCTCATTATCGCTGGCCCCCAAGTGGACCAAATCTCGGCAAGCCCACCGGCTGCACTCAGCGTCGAGGCAACTGTGGTGCCAATTGCTTTAAGGATGCTTGGTTTCATCCTCTCCTTCTCGGGCAATAATGCCTGTTCGCTCAGGCTTTCAAGCTGTTCTAACGTGGAGGTCTTCACTTCATCCTCCAATTCATTAGACGCTGCTACTGCATCCGTTAAGGCATTAATCGCGTCCGCGACGTCAGTGAGTCCGGAGTTGTTCAACTTTCCGATATTGACCGCAATGGATTTAATGTTGTTAATTTGCCCTGTGTTAAGTATGCCAATTGTGCTATTTGATATTTTTATTTCAGTCATCTGTTTCTCCTGGATTGGCAGTGGATATCTGGCGTGTAACGAGAGACAGAGGTTGGCAGAAACTTCTACTACGTTTGAAATACTTCCCCAGTAGATAGTTCCGGCATAGCTGTCATCTTCTTTATTATGTTGAGTTCCATAAGAACCGAATTCGAATTCATTCGTTAGTTCTTTCAAGGCCCTGTACCACACATGCTTTGCCTCTCTTTCTTTGGCAACCGTCGGTAGCAATTCTACGTGCGTTTTAGCACATTCTACCAGGGCCAAACCGGAGAGTTCAGCCAGTGCTTCGAATTGACGGCATAATGCGTTGGATGGCATTCCACACAACCGCCAATATTCTCCCGCATCGCCCCATTGGAAGTCTATGCGTAAGTATTGGAGCGAGACTGAGATTCGCCGAAAACGCTCTTCAAATTCGAGCCATGAGTTCATCTATCTTTCCTTTGTATAATCGGGGGCAGTTAAGCCGTGCCCCGAAGGGGCATCGGTCTTCAACTCCTTGTTCTCCCGAAGCGGAGCGACGGGAAGGAGTTGACGGCTTAACTGCCCCCGATTCTCGCGGCGCGAAGCGCCGGGAGAACACGGTGCTCACCGGCGTGGCACGCCTTTTCGCCACGTCCGGTGCAGCTAATCGTTATGCGGTCTTTCGTTCAAACACTTTTACTTCCTCTTCTATACGACCCTTAAACCGGTCCTTTTCTGTTTCAAGGTCATAGCGAGACTGGAGGTTAAGCCAGAACCGCTCTGAAAGGGCAAAATAGCGGGAAAGGCGAAGGGCTGTGTCGGCAGTTACTGAGCGCTTCCCATGCACGATCTCGTTGATACGGCGAGCCGGAACGTTAATATCTTTAGCCAATCTGTACTGACTGATATTCAGTGGTTTGAGGAATTCCTCAGACAATACCTCTCCAGGGTGTATCGGCTCCATTGTCTTTGCTGTCATGGTTTCCTCCTAATGGTAATCAACTATTTCAATTTCAAGGGCGTCTCCATCTTTCCAACAAAAGCATATTCGCCATTGGTCGTTGATCCTGATGCTGTATTGGTCCTGCCTGTTTCCCGTTAGTTTTTCCAGTTGGTTTCCCGGCGGTATTCTCAAGTCGTCCAGGCGTTCGGCGGCGTCTAAAATCAAGAGCTTTCTCAGAGCCTTTCGGCAAATGTCCTGCGAAAACTTAGAGACCGGTTCTCTTAAAAAAACCTTCTCAGTATGTTTACATCGAAAGTTCTTTATCATCGAATAAATAATATCGCAAGACGTTAATAATGTCAAGCGTTACTATCAGTCTATCCACCGCATAACACAATGGGGGATGTGGGGAGGGATGTGGGGACATCCTATACTCTCCAAACCATTAGAGAAATTGATAACTTACAAATGCCCTTCAGATGCTGTAATGCATTATCAGCTATAACTCTTGCATGCACTTTGTCCTTTTCTGGTCCTCTATGTATGCAACTATTTCTTTTGCCATATTGGAGTACAGCTTTATCCTGGAATAATCGATGAGTATGTTGTTCATGTACTGAAGTATAAGAGTATCTTCAAAGTGAAGACAAGGTATGATTCCGCTCATCAAGAATCCGAGCTTTTCGATCTCTTCACATATATGACTCGTGACCGGATCCCCTAAATTCAAGAAGAGGGTAAAATGGTTGATCTTTTTTGAACATAGGTCCTCAAGGTGGCCTCGAAGAACTCTTGTTACATCCTTGCCGTATCGATGAATCACGATTTCCGCACTATTTATTTCGGAGGAAACCTTTATCTTCATTATGGAGAGGTCTTCCATCTGCGCAGTTCCGCGAGATGTCTTGAAATCCTTGCTCAAGCCAAGATTCGAATATATCTTGCGCAGGATAGGTTCATGATGAGAGGGGAGATATATGGAAGTCACCGGCAATTCAACAACAGGCTGAAAACAATAAACTAATGTTTCCCGCTGGGAAAGCTGTTCTGCGATCCCCTTGAATGCTATATCTGCCGGAGCATAACCGATAACCACAGCGCAGTCCTTATACCCGGTCTTCTCTGTCATTTTCTGTGTAGCGCTATGGATGGTGACCGACCTCCCGTAGACGGCCTTAATCCCCATGGTTTTAGCTCTATCGTTAAGAAACTTCTGCATCCTCGTAAAGATGTCCAAACCCCTGAAACTTGGTTTCACTGCCCCCTTTCCTGTTTCAGCGATCATGTCATCATGTGCTTCCTTGGTTATGGCTAAATGCCCGACAATCTCTCCTTCCTCGGTCACTGCAACAACCGAGTTGATGAGGCCTTCCCGGATGAATTCCGCAAGCCTCTCCGGATAATACATTACATCTGACAGATATGAATACCCGTATGTTCGATAGAAGAGCCTTGATACTTCCAATGCTTCGGAAGGCTCCATCAGCCTCAACTCAAATGAGGAGGGTGACGAAGAAACAATCTTCTCACCGGAAAATTTCTGAGGTAGTTTCAGCCCGGGATCTTCGTCGTGTTCCACAACACTCTTACCGGGAAGACGTTTGATGAGCTGCAATTCCTTCCCCCCCTTCCCGAGATTACAGAAGAACACCTCATCAACACAGTTCTTCATGATAAAAGATCCGAGGCCTTTAGGGGACACCTCCTGCTGGATATCCACAGGCGCTTCATATTCCGGAAGGAGATTGGGATCGTATGGCAAGCCCTTGTCTTTAACTATGATCTTAATGCCCCCTGCCAATGGTTCAAAGATAACTTGAAACGATTGTTCTGCGGACTCAAAAGCGTGCTCGATTACATTTGTTACAGCCTCCTCAATGGCGAGCAGAATCATTTCCTGATCGTTACGACTGAAGCCGATTTCCCTTGAAATTTCCCTTGCAAATGCCTGAATTGCAGGCAAATACGATAGTTCACTGGTAACCGTAAGACTCGAACTTCCAATTATCATATTATTCTCTCCTCGCCTTCAAATACTATAGGGACATCCATAATGTCATTTTTCAAACCTGCATACCAGGCGTTGGCTTTCTACACATTTCCCGCCTTTTCCGCATAACTAATGACCCGGCAGAAACATTTTACCTCCGATTGGAGATAAGCAATAGACTATGTAAGTGGCGAATTCAGCGGTAGCGCCCTCGGTTGCGGATGAATCTTTTAATGTGATTTGAATTGTTATCTTTTTCATTTTTCTCGCATAATCGGGGCAGTTAAGCCGTGCCCCGAAGGGGCATCGGTCTTCAACTCCTTGTTCTCCCGAAGCGGAGCGACGGGAAGGAGTTGACGGCTTAACTGCCCCGATTCTCGCGGCGCGAAGCGCCGGGAGAACGCCATGATGAGCCACGACTGTAAGGAGTTGGCTCCATCAAGTGGTTAGCCATCTCATTTTACCATGGTTCACTGATCATCCCTCATATGGACGAATCTCAAGAGAGAATGACCCGGACGCTATCGATGCTTCGAGTACTTCCATGTGGCATTTGCGCTCGGCTGCCCATGCCACAACCGCTGTTTTGTCGTCTGGCGTCATTCGTGCGCCAAGTATTACGCCCACCAAAAACTCAGCAGGAAAAATCTTGCCGCCAGCCCCATCGTCGTGGTCTATAATTCGGTATTCCTGCTCATAATGCCAGTCAATGGCTTTGGTAAGAAGAAATGCGTCAATCTGTTCGCCTGCTGGACTCGTTATGGGGATTTTGGGGTAGTCTGACACGTAGTTGACCGGCAGGGCGCGTCCAAAGAATGGTGTCTGGTCGGTAGCCATGAACTTTAGACACAGTCCCGTGTGGCCCTCTGCATAGTGGGACCACAGTAAGATATTCCGGTCGGTGGCGGAGAGGGATAATACGCCAATTCCGTTAACGGCTTTCTGAAAGCCATCCGTCACCTGGCGAAGGAACTTTTCGGGCTCCATGGCACTTATGTCTTGTGTGGTTTTTGCCCTACGCTGCTTGCGATTGAGGTTCGGCATACGTCGCTTGAGCCGGTCTAAGTGTTGCTGCCTAAGCTCATCTACTGAGAAAGAGGGCAGGTAGTGAACTTTGCAGTCGAACGGGTCATTGAATGTTAACGGGTTCGCAAAGTACAAAACCGATTCGGTGAGGATTCTCTTCGTCCATTCCCGATGTTGCCCATTTAAGTGGCGATATCGATAGAGGAATTGTCTATTCTCGCTCATGTTTCATCTCTGCGGCTAACGACAGGATCAGCCAGAGCGTTAGCGATTGGCTGTATCCATTGGTTATGTTTCATTTGGCGATTTTCTTAATGTCCTTGAGTGTTCCAACAAGGGCATCGATCGCCGATCTAAGTTCAAAGGGGTTGAATCTGGCATGAGGACCGTTATCGTATATTTCTTGTTCTCTCGGGGGCAGGTCTGTGCCCCTCAGTTCGTCAATGACTTTCTCAAAAAGATCTTTCAATTTGTTTTCATATCTTTCGAGGGTTTCAACGTCTTTGATTCTCGTAAAATCACTCATGGAGGTCTCCTATGATATCAAAAGAAGATTTAAAGGTTTATGAAGAAGCAATTGAAAAACGGGTTCAGAAGTTGAAGGCTGTAATCGCTCTTTACCAGGAAGATGATTTTTCAAAATACCTCGACCTGAAGGAGGCGCTTGCCGCCGTGGCCATTGCTGCCAACAATGTTGATGAGGTTCTCGAATGGGATCATTCATTGTAGTTTCTGGACATAACGAAAAGCTCACCCGGAGCAGCCCAGCGGGCTGCGATCGGGTGGAGCGACGGGTTATGCTTTTGTGTCATTTCATTACCGCGGTGTAATTTTGATAACTCGGTAGGCTTCAATCCCACCCTGTAGTCGTCGCCCCATTAAGTATGTCGCATCCGGGTATTGCCACTCGGCGAGTAATCCGTTCTCATCACGTCCTACTTGCTTTACAGATATTGCCTTCCCACGTTTTCCCAATACGGTATCGGCTAGCATGCCTATAGTTACTGGCTGTTTTGCTTTCGATTCGTTCTTGCTTAACTGTGAGGAAGAAGTGACCGGCTTTTCCCGCTTCGCGGTGACCTTTTCAATTTGCCTCACTACATAAGAACCAGTACCACTTTTTGGAGGCCCGTAAGTGATGATATAAGTAACACCTGCATCATTGTAATACCCCTTGCTCGTGTCTCCATAATTGTATCCGGCTGCAATGTATTTGTCGGCTTTGATCCTACTCTGAACAATATCGGCTCCCTGTCCAACCTTGATTGACTCACCTCGAATTGTGGCTTGTTTAACCTTCACGGCATCCTCTGCAAGACTGAATGACGCCATACAGAATATCATAAATACAACCATGACTATTCTCATTTCCTATTTCTCCTTTCTCGATGCATAACAAAGAAATCAGCGAGAGGCCGCTTTATGGCCGATTCGCTGCATTACCTTGTTATAGGTTTTTATTCAAGCACCCATTTTCCATAAATATCAGGATTGGAAGATTCGACACCTCTCGCTTTTGTTTCACGATAACTTTTTTCTGCAAAGTTATCTTTTAATGAGATTGTAATTTCTATATCTGCGACTGTAGCGTCCCATTTTGCTTTGATTATATCATTAGTCCAATCGGTTATTTGGTAAGTAAAATTGTCGCTGTAAAGTATAGAATTTTTATGAATTCGGCTTTCTTTTGGAGCATAGACATATGAAATAATTTCTTTACAAGTCTTGTTTTTACGGTCGCAAGTTATTGACGTGAAGTTTATCTTTGAAATGATTCTAGCGTTTGTTTCTGGAAGAGCTTTCCAACGGCCTTCTGCAAAAACAAATTCATCCACTTTCTTTACACTCTTGCGCGGTGATTCTATATTATTCAAATCAGAGCAACCAAAGAGTAGGGATGCTATAAATATGATGGAGATAATATTTTTCAACATGTTTTCTCCTATAACGCGCCGGTCACTCGTTGCCATGCAACACAGCGGAATGGCAATCCAGTGCATTGGCTGGTTATGCTACTTTACATATATTTCTTCATATTTTCGACTAAAAATGAGGTGTAGTGTTTTAAAAAAGGTAGAATTTCACTTTCTTTGAAACAAGCCAGCACTTTCCCGCCATTTTCATCGTCGATAAATTCAATCCAATCTATTCGATTGTTCACATCCTCAGAAATCACATTAATACTAAAGTGAGCAACAGAATTACGAAGTCTTTTAATAAGGTCTCGAAGAGTTTTTATATCATCATGAATTACAGTGTCCTGCAAACCAATTTTAGTTTTATATTCAGTGATTAATCGCTCATTAGGGATATAGGTAATTGCCTTCTCTTTTGGCATTACTATCAGGCCAAGCATGCAATTTATGACTAAAGTATGGTTAAATTGTTTTTCAAACGGATACTTTTCCAAATCAGAGCAATATTGCTCAATTAACTCTATCGTCCTTTCGATAAACTCTATTTCAATTTCAGAATAGTTACCCATATCTCATTCCTCATTGAAGCATAATCGGGGCAGTTAAGCCGTGCCCCGAAGGGGCATCGGTCTTCAACTCCTTGTTCTCCCGAAGCGGAGCGACGGGAAGGAGTTGACGGCTTAACTACCCCGATTCTCGCGGCGCGAAGCGCCGGGAGAACAAGTTATTCTATAGTTTCTGTCTATTTCCACAAATCAATTATTCTTTCGCGATTCCATCCAATAACAATGCTCCGATGTCCATACAAATCATGGTCTTACCTACTTCTAAGTGACAGTAAGTGACAACTTAAATTATTGATATAACAATGTATAATCTCTTGACAAACTTTTTGCAACAATTTATTTTATCTTTCTGTATATCATGTCAATTTTAAGGTTATACAGAAACTGGAGGATTCCGGATGCTTGCCATCCCGTCTGATTTACATAAAATATTTGAAAAGTATTTACAGAACAGGGAAATCCAAAACAGCTTGCACGGGGTGTACAAAAAGTGGCTTCAATATTATCTGGACTTTTGCCTGAAATATCATTTCCTTCCCATACATAGAGAAAGTCTGCCGCACTTTATTAATAAGTTGCAGGAAAAGCAGCAAACGAAGGTTCAACAGGAACAGGCCGTAACGGCAATAACTCTGTATTACGAGATGCTTGGTGCAAAGGGTCTCCCCGACAAAGCACCTATGCCCCAACCAGCCAGTTCTCAGAAATGCATGATTTCTAATGACCAACAAGATATTGCTCTCCCTGAGTGGCCGGTTATGTCGAGTCAAAAGGAAAAGAACATTTTTTCTCCCTCTATTGTTTCATCGCTGGCGTCGTCTGCGGGTAACTCCACGGACATTATTAGTCCGTCGGAGAAGATGAATGTTGAACAAGGAAGCGGGGTTTCCTGGAAAGCGGAATACTCCCGGTTAGCGGATGAAATTCATATACAGCATTACTCTCCTAAAACTCTGCAGACATATGAAGGATGGGTGAAAAACTTTCAGACGTTTACGCGCTGCAAGACGCCCGCCTTACTCTCATCAAATGATGTTAAAGAGTTTTTAACATTTCTGGCTGTGAAACGGAAAGTATCAGCCACTACTCAAAATCAGGCCTTTAATGCACTCTTATACTTTTTTCGTCATTTTCTGCAAAAAGAATTTGGAAAGATTGACGGAGTTGTCAGGGCGAAGAGAAAACCGTATATTCCTGTAGTTTTATCCCGTGAAGAAATCAATGCCATCTTGAAGCACCTTGTTCCTCCATATGATCTTGTTGTGAAATTGCTTTACGGGTGCGGACTTCGGCTGTTTGAATGCCTGGGCCTTCGTATACATTGCATGAATTTTGATGCAGGCATCTTAACGGTTCATGATGGCAAAGGACAAAAAGACCGGACCGTACCGCTTCCTGAAATAATTCTTCCGGAACTCCGGGCACATCTTGAATCATTAAAAGAACTTCATCAACAGGACCTGGATCGGGGATATGCCGGTGTGTTTTTGGTGAATGCATTAGAACAGAAATATAAAAACGCGGCCAGGGAGTTTATCTGGCAGTGGTTTTTCCCGGCCAAACAATTAACCCATGAGGATAATACCGGAGAATACAGGCGATATCATCTGCATGAAACTCATGTACAAAAGGAGATAAAAGAGGCAGTGAACAAGGCAAGAATTTGTAAGCGTGCGAGCGCCCATACATTTCGCCACAGCTTTGCCAGTCATCTTCTCCAGGGGAATTATGATATTCGGACAATCCAGGAGCTGCTGGGACATAGCGATATCAGGACCACCATGATTTATACACATACAGTGAAGAGCGTCACGGTTAAAGAGGCCAAAAGCCCGCTTGATTTCTGATTCAATGAGGAGCAGTCACGGATAGAGAGTAAAACCAGCTACAAAAAAACTGAGGATCAAATCTTTGCGGCCTGTTGCCCAAACATACATATAATCAATAACATTGGAATATGAGCAGGAAGAACTTTGCGGCTTTGCCGTTAAACCGTTACCCGATTCGAGACTTCGAGTATGCCTTGGGGCCAATTTTCCTGAGATTTCGCTTTTAAAAACCCCTGAAGAGAACCGGATGGCAATTTGTAACAAAGGGGCATGATTTGCATTTGCTGCAACAGTTGCAGAAACTTTTAAAATAGTAATAAAACCAATAATTAAAAGTATTTAGCGGTCACTCATCACCAATCAAAAAAACTGGGGGTCAAATCTTTATTCTTGACATTGAAGGGTAATGGATAAGTCGCGCACGACCCACTCACCGGGTGGGTGCCCCGGCAGAGAGCAAAACAGCGTTCCGGCCATATCAAATGAGAAAAGCTAAGAAACTCCAGTAAAACATAATCCAATGCTGTCGTTCTTTTCATGGTATCGGGATTATGGAAAATCGTGCGCACAGGAGTCATATCAATTTCACCCGGAAGAGGCGGTCGGAACGGCCCTTCAGGTAAGCCAAATGTCACGTAACGTAACACTGGAGATATCGACTATCACCTTCGGGTCGTTTCTTTCGAGGTCCCAGGGAACAAAAAAGACAAGGTCATCAATCACTTGAAGACGTTTGGGACCAAAGACCTTCAGCAGTCTGTCGGTGATTTCATGCACGGTGGCGAGTATAGCGCGGTCGATCCCCACGGCACGATTCATCTCCTTGAGGAGGGGAGAGGTTCTGAGCTGATGCAGGGCCTCGTCCAGGTGTATCCCATCCACCCTTCTCCGCAGAACGTAACTATTTCCTCTCTCCTGGAGGATTACGAGGGGAGGGTTGATCTGGACCATCGCGCTGCGGAAGCGCATCCCCGAAACCCGTTCACCGATCTTCTGCAAAAATCTTCGCTTCTTCTCAATAGATGCAACAAAACCTGCGGATACCCTTTCGAAGATGTAATCCGTGCCCTCATGGTGAAACGCTCTCAATTTCGTCGGGTCAAAACCCAGCTCAAGAAGGTCGGAGATCTTCAGATTGAGGTAATCTCTGGTCCTTTTTCTCCCCGTCGATGATAACAGGTAAGGACGCTTGTAAACAGGCAAGGCCTCTATACATGAAGTAGGCTTCTTTTTCAATGTCTCCGGCAAACTGCGCATGATCTCTTCGTTGCCCCATACCCTGGCCTTGTCTTCCATGGGGGTCCACAGGGAATAGGGCTGGATGGTTAGCGCTTTTATCTGGCCCGATATGGAGATCTGTTCAAGGGATTCTCCCCCTGTATAACCAAGAAGGGTGGCAATCCGCCTCCTGAATCCGAGTACCTTTGTAACGAATTTGGTAAACATGAAACGCATAAGCGGGGTGGAGGTCTTCGATAACAATTCTTTCGTGAAAAGGCACTCCAACGCCTTGTAAAGAGATTGAAACTCTCCGATAGTCCGCTGGACCATGGACTCATTATCGTACATATCGATGATAGGTCTTTTTTTTCTGACTTTGATCAGCACCTTAAGGAGGCCGGCCTTTAGATTCCGGGTCTTAATCGAGGATGGAATAAAGACCATATAATGCCCTTTCCCATCGATAGCGCTGTCGCCAACCAGTTCTTCAACAGGCTTCCAGCCGAGTTTAGCATAAATGGTGTACGTCGGGTCCCCAGGGGGGATAATATTGTCGAGAAGCGCGACCGCCTTTTCATTCTCCGCAAATTCCTTATAGGCCTTCAGGATGTTGTTGCCCAGCCCCCGACCGCGAAAACGAACCATGATCTCTGCATATACGAGGTAATAGCATGGAATCGGCTTACTCAGGTAGACCATGTTGAGATAACCGAGAACCTCCCCGTTTTTTGTATGGAGCTCAAACGTATGAAAGGGTTGCCTGCATTCTCTTGGCCTGAAACGTTCAATCCTGGTTCCATGGGTAGTCCGGTCAATCAGCTCATTGAGTCCCTCAAAAACCTCATAGGGGTATAGGGTGGCCTGCTCCCCTATATGATCATCCAGGGTTACATCGATAATCGATAGGATGTCTCTGAGGCCAATTTGTGCAGTTTTGAATCTTTTACTGATCTCTTTGACCTGTGACTTCATTGTGTGCGCCCGATACAGATAAACATACTACAGTATACCACACAGCGCAACCTATGGCCGCAACCAAAACAAAACATTTATACGGGTTATTTTAATCCTTTAATCCATCAATCCTTAATCCAGCTTTCATGGCTTAAAGTACTGTTGTACTTCAGTGAATAGTCGTTAGTGAATAGTGAACAGTTAAAGACATTTTATCAAGCTCATTGTCATTCCCCCGTTCGGGGACAGGACTCTTTTGCCATATTTTAAAATCCTTGCTGACAAGCAAATTAAATAAGGATAAGCTGAGAAAAATAGCTCTGTCGTTTAGATTCAGTAAAAAAACAATACGCAGTATCTTGACTTCCTGCGAAGCGATCGGTTTTCCACCACAAACGCTCGGCTTCTTAGAATGATGTGGTGGAAAAGGCACTAAATAGGGGAGTAGGTAACATTACGGTAAATCGAGAAGTACCATATTGGATTTAAGATCAAGGTTTCTTATCGCATTAATACCCTTTAATTCAAATATGACCGCCTCAAGGACAATGAAGGTTTCAGCCATCTCCCGCAGGCACCCTACCCTCGTGCGATCATGCTTGCCATAGGCTCCATGAAAATGAATTTTTGGTTCATCCTTATGCCAGAAAATGGTTCCCGTGCCCATCATTTCGTGGCTCTCATCTAATTCCCGCCAGACAGGCGTTGGCGGTAGTTCATCCTTTTCCGGCCCGACAACAATCCTGGCATTTTTTATTCCTCCAACAAGATAAAAAATACCTGCCCTGATACCTTCCTTTTTTGCAATATCAATCAGATTATCGAGGATGGCATCACCATCTTCAAACTTTGCAACAATTACCCTTCCAATTTCCCCTGTCTGGTATTTCACCTTACCCCCTGAGTTAAATAGTATGCACTATGCAGTAAGCAGCATTCACGAAAAACCCGTATCTCGCAACCGGTAAAAAGGGTTCAAGGGGTCGAGGGTTCAAGTGTGAAAACAAATACGTAAAGAATCTATTGCTATGTTCGGCGTTGAATCTTGAACTTTGAACAATCTTTTTCACCTTTATCCTTCAGCCTGCCCCTTTTCCATTCACTATTCACTATTCACTATTCACTATTCACTATCTACTATTCACTGTATTTATAAATCTATCACCTTCGCCTCGATCATGCCGTCGATCTTCAGTATCTCCTCAAGGACGTCTTTCCCGATGGGGTCATCAACGGAAACAAAGGCAACTTCTTCCCCGCTCTTGTGTCGTGATACACCAAAACCGGCAATATTTATACTATGGCCTCCAAGTATGGTTCCCACTTTTCCGATAATCCCCGGCCTGTCAAAGATTTTAAAATGGAGGAAGGTTCCTTCTGGGATTATGTCCAGGTGGAAACGATCCAGAAGCACTATTCTCCCCATTTTATCGGAAAATACTGTTCCTGCAATACCCATTTCTCCCTGATCCGTCTTCAGGGTAAATATGATGAGATCATTGAACTTGTCAAACTGGGCCGTTTTCGTCTCTTCCACAATAATATTTCTGTCTTTTGCTATATACGGTGCATTGATAAACGTTACAGATTCCTGGAGGCTCACATTGAGAAAGCCCTTTAACCCTGCAATGGTAAAGGGCTGGTAGCTGAAAGGTACATCGAATTTTCGCTCGCAGAGGTCTTCTTCGAAGTTTTTCCCTACCATGACAATCTTGATCATCTCCGGCCTGCCCTTTGCTATCTGAGCGGCCAGTTTGCCCATCTTTTCAGTAAGATTGAAGTAAAGTTGGAGATTGTCCGGGAGCTGAGATTTTATAAAGGGGATGTTTATTGCATTGAGATATGGCCTGTCGTTCAGCGCATTTGCAACCTGTTCGGCAATAATGACAGAGACCGCTTCCTGTCCTTCCATTGTATTGGCCCCGATATGAGGTGTTGCAAAAACATTTTCAAGTTCAAGCAATTTATTGCTCTCGGGGGGCTCCTTTTCAAAAACATCCACACCGGCAGCAAATACCTTCCCTGATTTGAGGGCATTGTACAAATCGTCCTCGTTTACAATGCCTCCTCTCGCACAGTTCACAAAGATCACATTGTCTTTCATCAATCCCATTTCTTTTGCGGCAATCATGTTCTTTGTGGTGGCTGTTAAAGGGGTATGAAAGGTAATAACGTTTACCTCTCTGAGGAGGTCTTCAAGCTTGTCATACAATATTACTCCGAGGGAGTCTGCCTTGCTCTTTTTAATATAAGGATCGTAGGCTATAACCTTCATTCCGAAGCTTTTTGCCCGTATGGCGACATTACTCCCTATTCTGCCGAGTCCCACAATACCAAGTGTTTTGTTATGAAGCTCGATACCCAGGAACTTTTTCCTGTCCCATTTTCCTGCCTTTAATGAGTCATTCGCTAAGGGTATCTTCCGCGCAGCAGCAAGCATGATCCCGATGGTAAGTTCTGTTGCAGCAAGGGTATTCCCTGTAGGGGCATTCATGACAATTATCCCCTTCTTGCTTGCCGCTTCTATGTTTATATTATCGACGCCAACCCCGGCACGCCCTATGATTTTAAGCTTTCCCGGGTTTTCAATCAAACTTGCAGGGATATTGGTACCACTCCGTGTAATAATAGCATCATATTCACCGATTATTTTCTTTAACTCTTCATTCTTAATGCCCGCCCGTATATCAACTTCAATGTTTCCTTCGCGGGACAGGATATCAATTCCTTCTTCTGAAATGTTGTCTGTAACAAGAACCTTAAATCTTTCCATAGCAAAACCTCTTCCCGTTAAAATAACTGCTTAAAAATACACTATTTAATGCTTTTAAAGAATATCATTCAAAGGCTGAAAAATCAAGGCCGTGCACTTGTTCACTACATATGATACAAAACGGGGGAAGCATGCCCCCGCGTACCCATACCGACAACCTTTTTTAAAAACAAAAAATGCCCCGGATGGCATTCACCTGGGGCATTTATGATGTTCTTAACTTATTCTATTATGCTGTTTTGGCCTGAAGCCTGTCCAATGTCTCGAAATATGCCTCGATTCTTGTCCTGACCTGGGATTCAGCATAGAATCTCTGGTCACCCATATCGCTTTCGAATACGAGGGCAGGAATGCCTGTCTTCTTCGTAAGGATATCCTTCAGGGTAGGCACTGCAAAAGAAACGGCCTTGCAGCTTCTGTTCATAAACATGATCATGCTGTTCATGGAATATCTCTTGAAGAGATCCATTGCCATATCCACCCTGTCTTCAATAGTAGAGTTTGAAAATCTCGATACATAGTTCTCGGCAAGGGTTACAAGAGGATCCTTGTCAAGATCGAACTCGAAGCTCCAGGCGTGTACATAGAGCGATGTGAGGATCACGCCGCCGTAAGAACCGAGCAGCTTTGCATGGTCACTGAATTTGAACCATACAGGAAGGTTTTCCCAGTAGAGACGGTACTTTTCCTTTTCTTTAGGAAGCACGCCAATCCCCTGGTCGACCTTTGCCTGAATCTCATCGCAGAGGGTCTGATAATAGTCAACACACTCCTGTGTGCCTCTTCTGTACACGGCAATAGCCATGCCGATGAGTTCATCGAAGATGCTGATCGGTGACGGCTTGTACTGCGCCATGTCGAGGAATTTTTTATAGAGGATACTTGATTGGGCTGAATACTTCATGACCTCTCTGAGCCGGTCATAGTCAAATTTCTTTTTCGTTATCTCTTCGAGGAAACTGATCAGCTCTTTGAGTTGAAGGACACAGTATTTCACAATTTCTTCCCGTGCCTTCTTATCCATTATGTGTTCAGGGGTATCAAAGACAAAAACCGGCAGGTTTCCTTTTCTCGCCAGCACCTGGAACCACTTCGTCAATGTAAAGCACTGGGCATTGCATGCAAGAAAAAAGTCAGGTTCAGGAATACCTTTAGTGACTGTTATCCCTGATTTTCTATATGCCATATCGCTTCGCGCATATGCGCATAAATGGCTGGTATATCCCATATTTTCCGTTATGCTGCAAAGCTCGGCGCCCTTTTTGGCAGTCAGATTTGCCACAGCATGGTTTTCCGGGTAAATCGGAACAATGTCATGGGCAACAAAGATTTCAACAGGTGATATAGCCGTTGAATAACCAATCAGCTTACCGAGTTCATGGGCATGAAATGCCTCATCCATATATTCGTCGGTAATCTTTTTCGATAATTGTTTTGAAGTCAATTTTTCGCTCATAAGGTGCCCCCTTTCAAGGATTCAAAGAATGCTTGCAGCCTCGTTCTTACATGGGAGAGAGACAATGTCTGGTATTCGGTATCCAGGGTATGCATTGGTATCCCTTCCGCCTTGATCATCGCCTTGAGGTCAGGCAGGTCATACTCCTGAGATTCGCAAAATTCTATGTGAACGTAGATAACCGCTTTTGCATTTGTTTCTTTGTAAAGCGCTTTCACTTCTTCAAAGTTCTTATATACATTGTCATGTATCGGTGTGAAAAAACCCCTCTTGAAATGCCTTTCCGTGAGGGCATCAATAGGATTCGCGTTGGCAGAGACAACGCCCTGGATGTATCTTGTTCCTACGAGAAGCGTGTCACCAACAATGTTGAGCTTTATCTCGTCAAAAAGATCATATATTTCAGGAGGATCGCAGGTAATTCCCACAAGAACAACGTCGGTATAGCCCTTTCCATTCTCAGTCTTCAGGCTGTCTTTGATCTTCCTAAGGCTCTTATTGAATTCTACCTTATCGACCTGCTGGGACAACTTCATCATTGCGAAAAACTCTTTATTAGTCAGAGCAGCAGGATTTTTCTTCTTTATTTCATAAATCTCTTTAAGAAGGGCCTTGTTTTCATTATGCACCTTTATGGCCTCATTTAAGTCAGCATCTGTTATCTTTTTGCCTGACCACTTCGTGAGTGAAGCCATTACCCTCTCAATTTCTTCCTTCACCCAGTAACGGGCACTTGGCCTGTCTGCCTGGCGCGGCGCAAGGTAACTTTCTACATATTTATCCGGAAAGTTTATTCGCCATATGTCTGACAGATGCTGAGTGGTATCGCATACTTGGGGCAGAACAAAACCATCAAAAAGATCTCCTTCATAACTCAAGACAAGCTCAAGATTACTCCTTGCCAATGAGCATGCATTATCCGGTAAATGGCTGGGGGCTTTTTTTAAAGGTTTGTTTGTTCCCATGAGTGTAACCGGAAGAAAGCCGAAGGCATAAATCACTTCCTCCGGAACATCAGCAAACGTGCTTCCTACCGCCTTCTTCCCTGTATCCTTGATCCATTGCCTTATAGACGGATATGGGTCTTTGGCATAGTCTACAACTTCTTTAAGGCTTAGGTTGTCCCACATAAGTCCTCCAAGTTATAATGAAAAATTTCACATATTATAAGAAATCCATTTTCTCTTTGTCAAGGATTCAATTTGTTTTGAATGGGAACAACCGGCTATGAGCAATCAGCCATTAGTCATTAGAAAAACACAAAAGCAAAAAAACTAATAGCCAAGAGCTAATAACTGTTGCTAAGGGGAATTTACTTGATTATTTGGAAAAATATAATAAAATAATACTGTTATGGATAAACACAGGGTAAGGGCTATTGCAAAAGAATTTTACAAATATTTAGAACTCGAAAGAGGGGCCTCATATAATACCCAGAGGGCATATAAGGGGGACATAGAAGATTTTATAGATTTTATTGAGAAAAGCTCATATGAGGTGGTAGACCATCACGCTATCAGGGCATATATTGTGAATGTCTATAAAAATATGAAAAAATCTTCACTGTCCAGGAAGGTTTCTTCGATAAAGGTGTTTTTCAGGTTCATGAAGAAGAAGGGATACATTGAAGAAAACACAGCCCTGGTAATTAAGAACCCGAGAATTGAAAAACATCTCCCTAAATTTTATACGATTGATGAAATGTTTCACTTTCTCGACTACCTCCCCAAAGAAGGCTGGTTGAATATTCGGAACCGCGCAATTTTTGAACTCATGTATTCGACTGGCATGAGGGCACAGGAAGCGCTCAACGTGAATGTAGAAGACCTCCATCTGGATGGGATGTGGGTTAAGGCGAAAGGGAAAGGCGGCAAAGAAAGAATACTCCCCTTTGGAGATAAGGCAAAACTTGCAATTGAGGAGTATTTAGGCTTAATAAGAATAAGAACAGCGGGGAAACAGGCATCAAAAGGTCCTCTCTTTGTAAACGCACATGGAACACGATTATCATACAGGGGGCTCCTGAAAATCATGAAGAAACATCAAATCAAAGCCCACCTCTTTAAAGATCTTGCGCTCCACGGCATAAGGCATTCTTTTGCCACGCATATGCTGGACAGTGGAGCAGATCTGCGAAGCATTCAGGAATTGCTTGGTCATTCAAAACTCTCAACAACACAAAAATATACCCACATCTCCATGGATAAATTGATGGAGATATACGACAAATCTCATCCGAGAAGGTAAAAAATGGAAGCAACAACAGTAATCTGTGTAAGACACAAGGGAAGGATTTCTATTGGCGGCGACGGGCAGGTCACCATGCATACAACAGTCATAAAACATACGGCAAAGAAGGTGAGGAAATTGTTCAAAGACCGTTGTCTTGCCGGCTTTGCCGGTGCAACAGCAGATGCCTTTACCCTTTTTGAAAGGTTTGAGAAAAAGCTCGAGCAATATAACGGGAACATAACAAGGGCCTCCGTTGAACTTGCAAAAGACTGGCGAACCGACCGTTCATTAAGAAGGCTTGAGGCGTTAATGATCGTGGCCGACCTGGAGCATACATTCATACTCTCCGGAACCGGTGACGTCGTAGAACCTGACGATGGCGTAGCAGCTATAGGCTCCGGAGGCGCTTATGCACAGGCTGCTGCAAAAGCGCTTGTTAAATATACCGACATGGCTGCTCCTGAAATTGTACGGGAATCCATGTTGATTGCCTCCGAGATATGTATTTATACAAACGACAGGATCATCATAGAGGAGCTGTAAATGAAAATATTGACACCCAGAGAGATTATGGAAGAATTGAACCGGTATATTATCGGCCAGGAAAAGGCAAAAAAAGCCGTCTCCATAGCCTTACGAAACAGATGGAGAAGGCAGATGATACCAAAAGAACTGAGGGACGAAGTAGCTCCAAAGAATATCATTATGATAGGACCCACAGGGGTCGGTAAAACAGAGATAGCGAGACGTCTTGCCAAACTGGCAAATTCACCATTTTTGAAGATAGAAGCCACAAAATTTACCGAGGTGGGCTATGTAGGAAGAGATGTGGAATCCATGATAAGGGATCTCACAGAACTCTCTGTAAATATGGTAAAAAAGGAAGAGCAGGAATCGGTGAAAGAAAAAGCAACTGTTATGGCAGAAGAGAGGATACTGGATATCCTGCTTCCAGTACCGAGAAAGACAGCCGAACTTCAGAACAATCATGAAGCAGAAGACCTTTCAAGGGAAAAGATAAGGACACGCTTCAGAGATGGAAAATTGAACGAAAGGCTGGTGGAACTGGATATGCCGGACAGGGCATCGCCTATAATTGAGGTCTTTTCAGCCCAGGGCATGGAAGAGATGGACATGCAGATAAGGGATTTGTTCGGCAATATCCTGCCCAAAAAAACAAAAAAGAGGAAGATAAAGGTAAAAGATGCCTATGATCACCTCATCCAGGAAGAATCAAAAAAGCTCATCGATATGGATAAGGTAGTGAAGGATGCCATTGAGAGGATTGAACAATCGGGCATCATATTCCTCGATGAAATCGACAAAATAGCAAGCAGGGACCAGATGCACGGCCCGGACGTATCAAGGGAAGGTGTGCAGAGGGATATACTCCCAATCGTTGAAGGAACAACGGTCACCACAAAATACGGCATGGTAAAGACAGACCATATACTCTTCATTGCTGCAGGCGCTTTCCATATGTCAAAACCTTCTGATCTGATTCCGGAATTACAGGGAAGATTCCCCATAAGAGTTAATCTTGACCCGTTGACAAAGGAGGACTTTTACAGAATTATTACTGAACCTGACAATGCACTCCTTAAACAGTACAGGGCTCTTCTCAATACAGAAGATATTAAGCTTGAATTTGAAAAAGAAGCGATTGAAGAGATAACGGACATTGCGCAGAAGATCAATGAGATGACAGAAAATATAGGGGCAAGACGTCTTTATACGGTAATGGAAAAATTACTTGAGGATATTTCTTATTCCGCCCCGGATATGAAGGAAAAAGAAATAACTATAACAAGGGAATATGTCCTCGAAAAACTCGGAGAATTTCTGGAGAGAGAGGACTTGAGCAGATACATATTATAAAAACAATGTTAAGTTATGAGTTACGAGTGATGAGTAAAATGCCTTGAAAGGAAAAAAGATGAGCGAGAAAATAAAGACGTTACTTGAGGCGCTGCCTTACATAAAAAAATTCTTCGGTACCACCTTTGTAATCAAATACGGAGGCGCTGCTATGGAGGAAGAGCATCTTAAAAAGGAATTCGCAAAAGATGTGGCCCTCCTGAAGTATGTGGGGATCAATCCTGTTGTCGTACACGGAGGCGGCCCAAAAATTGGAAGGCTCCTTAAGGAATTGAAGATACCTACAAAGTTCGTAGATGGGCTCAGGGTTACAGACAAAAAAACCCTTGAAGTGGTGGAAATGGTGCTTTCAGGCAGTATCAACAAGGAAATAGTAAAGAATATCAATGACATGGGAGGAAAGGCCATCGGTCTTTCCGGAAAAGACGGGAGACTTCTCGTTGCCAAGAAGATGGAAGGCAAAGATATCGGCCTGGTCGGAGAAATAGTCAACGTAGATATTGCAATCATTAAAGATATTAACAGGCACGGGTATATCCCTGTTATAGCCCCTCTTGCGGATGGCGTTGATGGCAACTCATACAATATCAATGCCGATACAGCCGCCGGGAGCATTGCCAAAGCTTTATCGGCAGAAAAGCTGATACTCCTGACAGACGTGGAGGGGGTTCTCGATAATGAAGAGAAACTTTTGTCATCCCTGAAAAAATCTGAAATTGGTACACTTGTTAAAAATAAAACAATTTCCGGTGGTATGATCCCCAAGGTGGATTGTTGCCTCGATGCGCTCGAAGGCGGTGTAAAGGAAACACACATTATCAATGGAAAAATCCCCCACGCTATTCTCCTTGAAATCTTCACTGATTCCGGTATAGGCACAAAAATCACGGGAGGCGCATAATATGCAGGAGCAATGGATTAATTACGGGAAACAATATCTTGCAAATACATACAACAGATTTCCCATTGTTATCACAAAGGGTGAAAGATGCTGGATATGGGACATGGACGGGAGGAGATACCTGGATTTTCTCTCAGGAATTGCGGTGTGCAACCTTGGTCACGCACAGAAAGATGTTGTGGAGAGCCTTACTGTCCAGGCTGGAAAACTCTTCCATATATCTAATCTCTTTTACATGGAACAACAGATTAAGGCAGCAAAAATACTCGTTGAACATTCCTTCGGAGACAAGGTGTTTTTCTGCAACAGCGGGGCCGAGGCAAATGAGGCTGCCATAAAGCTTGCAAGAAGGTACTCATGGAAAAAATACGGTGCAGACCGTTATGAAATCATCTCCATGGAAAACTCTTTTCACGGGCGTACATTGGCCACACTTTCTGCAACAGGACAGACAAAATTTCAGGAAGGTTTCTCGCCTCTCCTCAGCGGTTTTACGTATGTCCCGTTCAACGACATGGAAAGTTTAAAAAAAACTGTCAGCAACAAAACATGCGCTGTCATTCTTGAACTGATTCAGGCAGAGGGCGGAGTCTATCTGGCGGACAAAAAGTATGTCAGAAAACTGAGGGAGTTTACGAAAGAGAAGGATATCCTTTTAATTCTCGATGAAGTCCAGACGGGCATCGGGAGAACCGGCAAGCTTTTTGCGTACGAGCATTACGATATAGAACCGGACATTATGAGTCTTGCGAAGGCATTGGGAAATGGATTTCCCGTAGGGGCAATAATCGGCAAGGATGATGTAATGCAGGCATTTGAACCTGGAACCCACGCATCCACTTTTGGCGGGAACCCCCTTGCCTCATCGGCCGTTATTGCCACCCTTAACACCATTACAGACGAAAACATTTTAAAAAATTGCATCAACTTAGGCATGTATCTGCATAAAGGACTTCTGGCCCTCAAGGAAAAATATCCTTTTATCGTTGAAATCAGAGGTATCGGGCTTATCTGGGGCATCGAGTTATCAATAGACGGAGACCCTTTAGTAAAAGAGTTCTTGCAGGAAGGGGTCATAATAAACTGTACGAAGGGGAATATACTCAGGCTGGTTCCACCACTGATAATAAAGAATGAAGAAATTGATATTTTCCTTGAGATTGCAGACAGGATATTTGAAAGACATATAAAAGCAGTGAATAGTAGATAGCGAATACTAAAAATTAAATTAAATAACCATGAGGTGAAAAAAGGTTGAAAAGGGATTTTACAAAACTTCTTGATATAAGCAGGGATGAAGTCACGTATCTCCTGGAGAGGGCAAAATATCTCAAAGATATTCGGACAAGAGGCATTGAGCACAGGCCTCTCAAGGGTAAAAACATTGCCATGATCTTCGAGAAGGCCTCAACGAGGACAAGGGTATCTTTTGAGGTGGGGATTCATGACCTCGGCGGTAATGCCGTCATTATGAATGCAAATGAAACCCAGTTAGGACGGGGCGAACCCATTAGAGACACGGCAAGGGTGTTAAGCAGATACGTGGATGCAATTATGATAAGGACATATGAACAGGATGTAGTTGAAGGGCTTGCAAAGTGGGCAAGTATCCCCATCATTAATGGTCTTACCGACCTTTATCACCCCTGTCAGATCCTTTCAGATTTATACACTATTGCTGAATTTAAGGAAGGTTTTGATAATTTAAAAATTGTCTACATAGGTGATGGAAACAATGTTGCAAATTCATGGATAGAGGCATCAATCCTCTTTAATCTCAATCTCAGCATGGCAATACCACAAAACTACCGGCCCCTTGACATGTTGCTTGAAAAGGCTAAAGAAAACAAAAAATTCATGATTACCGATGACCCTTACGAAGCTGTTCATAACGCTGATGTTATCAATACAGATGTGTGGGTCAGCATGGGGCAGGAAAAGGAAATGGAAGAGAGAAAGCTCGCCTTTGCATCATATAAGATTGACGATGATCTCCTGAAAAACGCAAAAAGTGATGTGATGATAATGCATTGCCTTCCTGCATACCGAAACCAGGAGATTACAGACAGCGTTTTTGAGAGATATCAGAATAATATATTTACACAGGCAGAAAATAGATTGCATTTACAGAAGGCGCTCCTGGAGTGGCTTTTAACCTAAACAAATAAGGGTCCAAATAGAATCCTTTAAAACTTGGAGGTAGATGATGGAACAGGTAAAAAAGGTAGTCCTCGCTTACTCGGGTGGTCTTGACACATCGGTCATCCTGAAATGGTTGAAGGAACAATATAACTGCGAAGTGATAGCCTATGCAGCAGATGTCGGTCAGGAAGAGGAATTAACAGGACTCGACGAAAAAGCAATCAAAACAGGGGCATCAAAAGTCTATATAGAGGATTTGAAAGAAGAGTTTGCAAGGGATTTCGTATTTTTTGCCATAAAAGCCAATGCCATATATGAAGGAAGTTATCTGCTCGGCACGTCCATTGCGAGACCCCTCATCGCAAAGAGGCAGGTGGAAATTGCAAGAATGGAAAATGCAGATGCTGTTTCTCATGGTTCAACAGGGAAAGGGAATGACCAGGTCAGGTTTGAGCTTACCTACTATGCCCTTGAGCCGAACATTAAAGTAATAGCTCCCTGGAGGGAATGGAGTTTTTCATCGAGGGGAGAATTAATTGATTACGCCCAAAAGCACGGCATTGACGTGCCTGTCAGCAAAGAGAAACCTTACAGCATGGACAGAAACCTCATGCATATAAGCTATGAGGGAGGAATACTTGAAAACACATGGAATGAACCGGATGAAAACATGTTTCTCACCACTGTTTCGCCTGAGAAGGCACCTGACAAGCCGCGCTACATAGAGATTTCATTCGAAGACGGCACGCCTAAGGCCATTGACGGGAAAGAGATGACACCATGTAATATCATCACGCATCTTAACAAAATCGGTGGAGAAAACGGTGTAGGCCGTGTTGACATCGTTGAGAACAGGTTTGTGGGCATGAAGTCAAGGGGGGTTTACGAGACCCCTGGCTGCACTATCCTCCATGCTGCCCACAGGGCCATGGAATCCATCACGATGGATAGAGAGGTCATGCATCTCAGGGACAGCCTGATTCCCAAAGTAGCAGAACTTATCTATTATGGATTCTGGTACTCTCCGGAAATGAAAGTTCTTAAGGCATTTACCGATGAAGCACAGTCGGGGGTTACAGGCGTTGTCCGGTTGAAATTGTACAAAGGAAATTGCATGATCGTGGGGAGAAAATCTGAAAAATCCCTGTATATGAAAGATTTTGCAACATTCGATAAAGATAATGTATATCAACAAAAGGACGCAGGCGGTTTTATAAAGCTTAATGCCTTGAGGCTCCGCATCCGGGCAATGATGAATAAATAAACGCTTTCATTTGTTTGATTGGTTGAATTGGTTTCATTAGTTTATAGTATTAACCAATAGAACCAATAAGACTAATATGACCAATAAGACAGTTTTACGGGGTTACTTAAATGAACCATTATGAACCACATGCAATAGAAGAAAAAAGACAGGGGATATGGGAGAAAGATCAACTGTTCCATGTAACAGAAGACAGCACAAAAGAGAAATACTACCTTCTCGAGATGTTCCCCTATCCATCAGGCAAAATACATATGGGGCATGTAAGAAACTATTCCATAGGTGACGTTATTGCAAGGTACAAGAGGATGAGGGGCTTTAATGTTTTACATCCAATGGGATGGGATGCCTTCGGAATGCCGGCAGAAAACGCTGCCATAGAGCGGGGGGTTCATCCGGCTACATGGACCTATGACAACATTTCATACATGAGGAAACAGCTTAAGAGACTGGGCTTCAGCTATGACTGGGAAAGGGAGATTGCAACCTGTGACGTTGAATACTACAAATGGGAGCAGTGGATATTCCTTAAAATGTTCGAGAAGGGCCTTGTATACAGGAAAAGTTCACCTGTGAATTACTGTATCAAATGTCAGACAGTTCTTGCAAATGAGCAGGTCGAAGGAGGACTCTGCTGGCGATGTAGTGAAAAAGTTATACAGAAGGAGCTTACCCAGTGGTTTTTTGCCATTACACAATATGCGGACGAACTGTACGAATATTGCGACAAACTTCCAGGATGGCCTGAAAGAGTCCTCAACATGCAGAAAAACTGGATCGGCAAAAGCCTTGGCGTTGAAGCTAATTTTACTCTGGAGGATGGCGCACCATTTACCATTTTTACCACAAGACCGGATACGCTGTATGGTGTCACATTCATGGTGATCGCCCCTGAACATCCACTTTCATATACGCTCCCCAAAGGAACCCCCCAGGAAAAAGATGCCCATGCTTTTATAGAAAAGGTGAAGAGGCAGGACAGAAGCTTCAGGGCTGAAATCAGTATTGAAAAAGAGGGGGTTTTTACAGGCAGATATGCAATAAATCCTTTAAATGGCACAAAAATACCAATATATATCGGGAACTTCGTTCTGATGGAATATGGTACAGGCGCAATCATGTCGGTTCCTGCCCATGACCAGAGGGATTTTGAGTTTGCAAAGGAATATGGGTTGCCTGTCATTATAACAATCATGCCTGATGGCAAGCCCCTCACCCCTGAAACCATGCAAGAGGCATATGAGGGCGATGGAAAGATGGTCAATTCAAGCCATTTTAACAATATGAATAACAGAGAGGCAATCCCGGCAATTATCGATTACCTCGAAGAAAAAGGTCTGGGCAAGAGAAAGATTAATTTCCGTCTGCGAGACTGGGGTATTTCAAGGCAGAGGTACTGGGGAACGCCTATTCCTGTTCTCTATTGTGAGAAATGCGGAGTAGTTCCTGTTCCTTATGAAGATTTACCGGTTGTCCTACCACTCAACCTTGAAATCAAGATGGTAGGAAAATCACCCCTTGCTGAATATCCGGACTTTTTTGAAACAGAGTGTCCCAGATGTAAAGGCAAGGCAAAAAGAGAGACGGATACCATGGATACATTCGTAGAATCATCCTGGTATTTCCTCAAGTATGCATGTCCTGATTATTCCGCCGGAGCATTGGATAAGAAAAAAGTGGATTACTGGATGCCTGTTGATCAATATATCGGCGGAGTTGAGCATGCAGTTCTCCATCTGTTATACTCACGGTTTTTTAACAGGGTGTTGAATGGACTTGGATTGGTGAATGAGCGGGAACCCTTTAAAAACCTTCTCACTCAGGGTATGGTCATTAAAGACGGGGCAAAAATGAGTAAATCAAAGGGGAATGTCGTAGACCCCGATTATTTGATAGAAAAATACGGGGCAGACACAACAAGACTATGTTGTCTTTTTGCGTCCCCGCCTGAAAAGGACCTCGAGTGGAGTGATAAAGGGGTGGAAGGCTCTTACAGATTTCTTCAGAGGGTATGGAGGCTGGTTGTTGAGCGGATTGAAACCTTAAAAGATACTGAAGGCGCCCTCAAACCCGAAAAAGCAAATGACGATACAATACAGCTTACCTATAAAATCCACAAAACAATTAAAAAGGTTACAGAAGACATAGACAGGTTTCACTTAAACACGGCTGTGGCAAGCATTATGGAGCTTGTGAACGCCATATATAAATTTCTTGAAAAAGAACGGACCCAGAGAGATAACAGAAGAATTATGGGAAATTATCGGAAAAAATCCAGATTACCTGGCCACATTCTGGCCTGAATACGATGAAAAGTACATCATAGAAGATAAAGTAATGATAGCTGTCCAGATTAATGGTAAATTACGGGATACCTGCGAAGTGGAAAGGGGTATCGACGAAACACGGTTAAAAGAAATTGTATTTGCCCTCGATAAAATCAAAAAGCATACAGAAGGCAAAGAGGTTAAGAAAACGATTGTTGTTCCGAATAAGCTTGTGAACATTGTATGTATTTAAAACCCTCGAATCCTGAAAGGAGCAGTGACATAACATGATGAATATCACAATATTCCAAACAAGTAAGCGAAAAATATGTATAATTATTCTTTCTGCTTTACTTTTATGCTCTTGTGGTTACCAGTTGGTGAAGGACAAAGGCATTTATGGTGGTGACATAACATCTCTCTATGTGCCTGTATTCAAGAATAAGACCTATGAGCCTCACGCATCCCTTTATGTTACTGATTCCTTCACACGGGAAATCGTCTCGAGCGGGCTTTTTAAAGTAAACACCAGCAACACTGACGGGTATTTAGAAGGGAATATCACCGAAATCAAGATAACGCCTGCCACGATGAATGTGTATGGTGTGGTCGTTGAAAAAACTATTACCGCCAATGTTGATATTGCCCTGTTTAGAAAGAACGGGGTGCTTTTAAGGAAGTGGTCCTTCACTGATTATGAAACATATAACGTGGTAGACATAAACGCAGAGGATTTCAACAAAAGAGACGCCCTGAAAAGGCTTTCAGGACGTATGGCAAGAAAATTCTGTTCTGTTATTCTGATTGATTATTAGATTAAGCCTTTGCTGATGAAAAGATATTAACCTTTTTTGATAATCTGGAAACTTTTCTGGCAGCATTATTCGGGTGTATAACCCCTTTTGAGGCAGCTTTATTAATATATGATACTGCGCCTTTAACCAATGTATCCAAATGCTCTTTATCTTTGCTTGCCATGGCCTGAACAACCCTCTTAATCTGGGTCTTCATAGTTGACTTCACATGAGAATTCCTTAATCTTCTTTCTTCTGACTGTCTCGCTCTTTTAATCGCAGATTTATTTTTCCTCAAAACAGGTCCTCCAATTTATTTTGTTCTTTTTACCACTTATTATTATGGTAAGTCAATCAAAAACGCAGTCCTGCATACTTCAACATGGGAAATTGAGAAGATATGGAGAGGTACATCCCATATTCTTGATATGCATATACCTCGTTTCATATCTTCTCTTATCCTCAAACACCCAACAGCGTAAATTATAATTAATTTAGAACGATAGGGCCTTCATTGGCCCTGCTGTTTGATAGTTTTACTTTTTCCCGGCATTTCTCTTCGATGCTTTAAGAGGGTTGATTTTCTGCTCTTCCACTTTTTGCCCTTTCTTCACATGAGATGACATAGGGCATGCACCTTTCTGCCATTTTTGTGCTGGATAGGGAAAGCTGGTACAATATTTCCCTGCTTCAAACTCTATCACTCTCGTGCATCCTTCACAACTTTCCACAATCGTGTTACATGTACCACCATTATAGGAACACCCTGTCTTCTTCATAAAAAGACATTCAACACCTACTTTTACTGTTGCACACTGCATAACGGCACCACCTCCTTAAAATATTGCAAAAACGTGAATATTTACTATATTTTAGCACAATTGTCAATAATTAAAATTGCTTATAAATTTTGCTTATAAATTTTCGGTAGTGGGTCAGTTTAAATTTTCTTCATCTTGACATGCTTAACCGCTCATGCTATACATAGGGTATGGCTAAGAAGAAGACACCTACCGACATTAACCAACTTGCTAAATTTATTACAGATCAAACCACGGAAGAAAAACCTACCGAAGAAGCCCACCCAATAGAACCTATCAAAGAAAAGAACCCGTATGCTGTCGCTCTTGGAAGATTAGGGGGGTTGAAGGGCGGCAAGGCAAGGGCAGAAAAACTCACAGACGAAAGAAAAAAAGAAATAGCTCTGAAAGCTGCCAAGACAAGATGGGGAAAATAAATTATTTCCCAATGGCCTTTGGACTATTACAAATAATCTTTTTTATAGATGGTTCTGCCGGTAAGTTTTCCGGCATTGTACCTCCAAGCTTTTTGATGGTATTACGTACTTCCTGACCCACTTTTCGATGAGTATCTATAGCTTTTTGTTCTCCGAATACACCATCCCTAACCAATTTGTCTTCTGTTTGAGTAATCCTAAATTCATTAGCAGCCAGTTCTGTGCGGCCCATTCTGTCAAGTATATCTTCATCTGGAGGAAGCCCTTTTTTCTTTTTTATATCAGCCAAACCCATATCATATAGTCCACGATACCCTGCTGCATGGAAGATGGGATATTTTTGTACACCAGCATTTTTTGCTGCTTCACCTAATTTTTTATTAGCATTTTTAATGCGTTCACGCAACTCTATGCGCCTTCCGATTGAAGTAAGTTGGTCTTGTTTTTCTTGTTTTCTTGTTTGAACCGCAAAATATGTTTGTGCTATACCAACTTCAGTCTTACTTGTCTCTCCATTCATGGCCACAAGGTAACAAGCATACCTTGTTAAAAAATAATCGTGCCGTTCTCTCATAGCCCCACTGCCTATAGATACCATTTTCTTGGTCTCACGAAAATGGTCAGTTTGATCAAAACCTGAACTTTCACATGCCAACTTTGCCTTATCTATCACACTCTTGAAGTTTTCCCATCTATCATATCCAAGTATGGGCTGAATATCACGTGCCATCCAATACTCTCCACCATTCTTCGTTGTTTTTTTTGATGCTTCTAATTGATTGATTATTATATTTAAATTGATAATCATTTGAATAACCCTCCTTCACATTTAGTGATTAAATAATATTATACTTCCCGTAACTTGTCAAATACAATTTTAATATTGTCACACATATCCCACATATGCTATAATACAAAATTATAAGGAGGTATTGTATGGGACTGAGAGAAAAATTAGTTGAGAAAATCAAAAGAAAAGATATCGAAATACAAGAGTATGAAATAAAGATACGTGAGGCTAAAGTATATATACAAGCCATTCAAGACACTTTGAAGGTTATCCCAAGAGAAGATATAGGTTTGGATGTGACAGTGACGGACGACTGCATACTACGTACTGGAAGTATGCCATACAAAACACGTGAATTGCTTACTAAAGTAAATAAGCCTCTCTACATAGCAGATATACTTGTTGGTATAGGAGTAAAGCCCACTAAACAGATTAGGGCATCATTGGTAAGCAGCCTATCAACCTACGTCAAAAATAAACAAATATTTACAAGACCTTTTCCGGGTACATATGGATTGATAGGGATGGATTATGTAGCTGTCGATGAGCCGCCAGAAAATTTCGGTCTTTTTAAGGATGAAAAAGAAAACACCTAAATTATTTCTCACATTTTTTACTTGACAATGCTTGAGCGGTCAAGTATAATTATATTATGAATAAGTTGGACAATAAAAAGAGAGCACAAATAATAGCTGCTTTAGTAGAAGGTAATTCTATTCGTGCTACTTGCCGTATGACTGATACTGCCAAGGGAACGGTTATAAAACTTCTTTGTGATATAGGTAAAGCCTGTTCAGAATATCAGGATAAAGTATTTCGTAACCTTACATGCAAGCGTATCCAGTGTGATGAGATATGGTCTTTCTGCTATGCAAAACAAAAGAACGTACCAGAAGATAAACAGGGTAGACTTGGTTACGGTGATGTATGGACGTTTACAGCTATATGCGCCGATACAAAACTTGTTCCCTCATGGCATATTGGGAAAAGGGATGTAGGCACAGCGACAGGCTTTATGAATGATCTTGCCGGACGTATGACTAATAGGGTGCAGCTAACTACCGATGGTCACAAGATGTATTTAGATGCTGTTGATGATGCCTTTGGCCCTGACATTGATTTTAGCCAACTCATAAAGATGTATGGTACGCCTATAGAAAACGAAACACGGTATAGTCCTGCACAATGTATAGGAACAGCTAAGAGAGTTATTCAAGGCAATCCCGATCTTAAGTTAACATCTACAAGTTATGTTGAAAGGCAAAACCTTACCATGAGAATGAGTATGAGAAGATTTACGAGATTAACAAATGCTTTCTCAAAAAAGATAGAAAACCTTGCTCATGCGGTGGCCCTTCATTTCATGTATTATAATTTTTGCCGGATTCATCAAACATTGAGAATAACCCCGGCAATGGCCGCAGGGGTTACAGATCAATTGTGGGATATTGAAGATATAGTGTCTCTTATAAAATAAATTGGCTATGTATCAAAATTAAATTTTCGCTTCGGTTTCTGTACTATTGGAGTATCAGAAGAGTCCGGGCTGGGTTCAGGAGAACGATCAATTCTTTCATGAATATCAAGTATTTTATATACAACTGGTTTACCTTGAATTGTTTCAACTTGTACATCAACTATATATGCTGATTTAAATGGATTTTCTCCATAAATCATTTGCGATTTAATATTGTCATTTCTAAAGATTGTTTTAGTGGGATTAGTTTGTATACTTTCTATAATTGCCTTATCTCCAACTTGACTTTTTGGATCATTTCTTGCTTGATACCAATAAAGAAGAGTTTTTTCTTTAATACCTATAATTGGTTCTCTTAAAAGGCTTATTTCCCTTTTAGCAATGTTTTGTGCTGCATTTGCTTCAAGAGAATTAATATCGAGATAAACATTAACATCTCCATTAATAATTGTTTGACAATTTATTTGTGAAGCGTTGTCTTTTGCAATAGGTTCTACAAACGCTGAGAGATTTTCATAATTTATTTTTTGTAGTTGAGGCTTTGAGCATGATTTACCAGTAAGATAATCGTAGGCCATTTTTAGATATTTACCAAATTCAATAACTGTCTTGGTATGTTCAAGAAAGGGTATCATACCAGCAGCATAGGCCACCAAATCAGCTTCAATACTACCAGTTCTGATCTCTTTTATATATAGCTTAATTTCTTCTGGGATATCGCCCGATTCTTGTATAACATCTTGTCCTATAAATCGTTTATATTCATCAGCAAGGCTAAAAAAACTATTTGTTAAATCAACAAGTTCTACTGGTTGTTGATTTTTTATTTTAATAGTGAATATTGGTGATTCCGGCATTATCATTTCTCCCTACAATATATTTACCTTTTTATTTTGTCAAGTTTATTATTCCAAACTGACCCACTACCAAATTTTCTTGAATATTTCTTTTAATGTTGCTATCATGTACATTCCGTCAATTTTTTAATAAAGGTTTCAGTTTACTTAGAGTCCATTCGGGGAGACAGTTATGTTATCCACCCATAATCTAAAAAAGTTTGTTAAAAAGGCATTCATGCCTGTTACAATCATGTTTATTCCTCACAATAGTAAAAAGCCTTTGAGCATCAAGATGCCATCTTTAGGGATTATCGTTTGTGTTGCATTATGGCTTGTAGGAACAATCTTTGTCTTTTCCAAAACGGTGCAGACTATTGAATACAGGGTAATGAAACAAAGGCTCAACTATTACTCCCAGCAATTTTCAGAACTCCATGGAACTATTCTGGGTCTTAAAAATAGTGAAACAGAATTTAAAAAGTTGTTTTCCCTCAAGTCTAAGAAAGATATCCTTGAAAATATTGACACTTCATCCGCAGGGTCACCAGATTTAATAGATTTCGAAAACCTGAGAAAACAAATTGCGAAGACGATTGATGCAGTGGCGGAGATAAAGGATTATCTATATCGACAGAGAGATATATACCAAGCTACACCAATAGGCTCACCCGTCAAAGGAAGCATTACATCATACTACGGCAGGAGAATACATCCTCATACAGGAAGAGAACAATTCCATCTGGGGATCGACATCAAAACCAGTGCGGGCAGTCCCGTCAAGGTTACAGCAAATGGAATTGTCAGCTTTTCCGGTTGGAGCGGTAACAATGGGAACCTTATTGTTGTAGAGCACGGAATGGGTTTTTCAACATATTACGCCCATAATAAGGAAAACTTAGCAAAAGTAGGGCAGAGAGTAAGAAAAGGTGAGACAATCGGATATGTTGGCGCTACCGGCAATGCCCAGACTGCCCACCTCCATTACAGTGTATTAAAAAGCGGCAGCTTCGTAAATCCCAAAAATTTCTTAGATGAAGGTATGTATGTTCAAAAAGAGTAACAACAGCAGACTGGAATCACTCATTGGCTCAAACTCGAGTTTTCAAGGGGATGTTCATATAAAAGGTACACTCAGGGTAGATGGCACATTTGAGGGCAATATTGCTGCCGAACATGTAATTGTCGGTGAGAAGGCATATATAAAAGGCAACATCACAGCTAATGGCATTAACATTGGCGGCAAGGTTGAAGGAAACTTAGAGTCTAAAGGACTTGTTGAAATAGCCCCGAAGGGTTTCGTGTCCGGTGACATCCTGACCGCAAAGCTTGCAATAGCCGAAGGTGGAACATACAGCGGCAGGGTCCTTATGGATGAAAATAAATCAAATGTTGTAGAATTTCAGGCAAAAGACAACTGACAACCAAATTGCTTCAGTTTAAACAACTATTGACATTCCAATATAAAAATCAATATCTTTATTCCGCAAGGTTTTTCTTCACAGGCTTGAAGAACCGGCATAAAACATGCGGGCTGTTTAGTGGCCCCAGTTACCACAACTTATGTCTTCAGCTTGAAGAAGAAGGGAGCATAAAAAAAAGATGACAATAAAAGAGATCGACCTTATCCCCTCCGAGCTTCGCGCCATTGAAGTGCACAAGTACTACCTTTCTCAGAGAGAAGGCAGGGAAATTTCTCTTGAAGAGGCAATCGTTGATTTCCTGATCAATTATGAATCAGATTTCCTCATGGCAAAACAGATAGAAGACGTGAGAGAACAAAATGCCGAGATCATGAAATATAAATGGATCGAGTCAGAAAAAGAGGGACACGACATAGGCACTGAAAAGGCAGCACTGGAATGGGTTGAAAAGTATGGCTCCATATGGAGAGACGAGAAAGAATCTCTTGAGAAAAACGACTTTACCGGGTTAAGCATCGTTATAGAAAATAAGAGGGGACTCAATATAGAAATTGCTGCATTGGCCGAAATAGCACGAAAGCATGACTGCGAACTATACATCCACAAAGACAGGATGAAATATTATAACTTCATTTTATTCGGGAAAAAACAATATTTAAACGTTAAATCAATCCTCTGTCCCAAATACTTGGAAGCTGACAAGGGTGAACCCATTGAGTTCATCGCCATCGGAAATGGAGCAAAAGAAGCACTCGGAGAAACGGAATACCTGATACACAATTTAGAGTCCAACTGATATCATGCCATTAACATTTTTTTCATCTGAATTTATCACAAGGGGGGATTTTACCATGAAAACGAAGGTTTTTTTAGGGAGTACCTTAATAATCGCATTGCTTTTAATCACAGTTAGCGTTTTTGCGGAAGGAAAAGAATTAAGAACCGCCACCGGCGAAGTTGTTTTGATCGATGAAAAAGGCAAAGCCATACTGGTCAAAATCGTTGTTGGCAAAACAGAATATATTAACGGCGGTATCGTCAATGATGATACAAGGATTACGGCGGGTGGCAAAGATGCCACGATCAATGATATTAAGGTAAAAGACAGGGTTACTATGGTTCTCAAAATGGAAAACAATGAGGTCTATGTTAAAAAGATCACAAAAAAATAAAAACCGGATCAATCTCCAGGAAAATGAGCAGATAGTATACCGTACCGGGTTTCATTGGGTAATGCTTCTCGGACCGGCAATGGTTCTAATCATAGCAGGAGTTTCAATCCCTTCCCGGGGGGTAGGCGCTTTGATACTGCTCATTATCGGGGTTGTCTGGGCAATATTCTCAATTATGAGTTACCGTAACTCCGAATTTTTAATAACAGATGGAAGACTTCTTGCAAGGTTTGGCTTTCCCTGGAAAAGAATTTACGATATTCCCCTCACAACCATTGAATATATTGACATGCACCAGCCCGCGCTCGGCAACATATTAAACTTCGGGAAGATCCTCATAAGACGTACCGGAGGATTCGTTCATTCCATTCGCATGATCCCGAATCCGATAGAATTTGTAAAAAAGGTCCAGGAGCAGATTATTTTAAATAGAAATAAAACGGAGCCTTTCTGACACAAACTTCTCGAACTCTTTACACAATTACTCCACAATCCTTGCCTCAAGCACCTTCTCAACACTGAAATCCTCCAGCCCCATATAATATGCTGCCGCATCAACCAATGCTTCCATAGGGGTCAGACCAACGATTTCGCTTCCCACCACATTGACACCATACCTCTTTGCCTCTATCCGGATAAGCTCGACAACCCGGTATAACGGTGTTTTCTTATAATCAGTCATGTTCATGGAAACCTGGGTGATATTCCGCTCTTTTAAGGCAATACCGATAGCTTTGCAATATCTGAGCCCCCCGCTTATATGCCTCACCGCCTTTGCGATAGCATTAGCAATCTCAATATTGTCCGTATCGAGGTTCACGTTAAAGGCAATGAGCGGCATCCGTGCACCAATGGCAACCACTCCTGCAGTGTAGTGTATCTGCGCCTCCCCGAAATCAGGCCTCCACACGGGTGATTTAATTTTTTCAGACATCCCCTCAAACTGCCCCTTGCGGATATTCGCCAAGTTCTCCCTGTCATGGATAATAGCAGAGGCTTCATACAAAAATACCGGCAGTCCATATCTTTCCCACACTGCTCTTCCAACCTCTTTCGAGAGTCGGATAGCATCCTCCATCGTCACGTTTTTAATGGGGACAAAAGGGATCACATCCACTGCGCCCATCCTGGGATGTTCACCCCGATGAAATCTCATATCAATGACATCAATGGCAACTCCAACCGCCATGATAACCGCATCCCGCAACAGCTCGGGCTCACCCACAACGGTCACAACCATCCGGTTATGGTCTGCATCTTTCTCACAGTTCAGTAGTCTTACACCCTTTCTTCCCAGAAAAGGTGCAATGATCTTTTCTATTTTGTCTAAATCCCTTCCTTCGCTGAAATTCGGTACACATTCCATAATTTTTTTCATAGTATACCCTCTTCAAACTAAAGCTTATGTTGAAGTTCCAAAATATAACAATTTTAACTCTTTAAAAACATGGAATACAATGATTTTTCTTTTGGTTATCTTGGTTTTTAATCATTTGGATCAATAAACCATCGCCCGGGAAGAACGATGGGAAGTACATTAAATTTTTCATGAAGTGTCTCGTTTTCGTTGACATGTTCAGCGAAGAGGGTTACGATATATAGACAAAATAAACACAGGTGTCCAGATCACCAATGGTGGTTAATATACCTTTTGTTTGAGTGTGAGGTCATGATAGCTATAGTACAACTCGACATATCAGGTAAAATTATATGAAAAGATCTAATTCAAATATATTACAACCCCTGAAAAATATGTGTATTTATTTATTATCTCTGAAATCAAAAAAAAAAGCGGGAGGTACCATGCAATGACAGTTAATAATACAGAAGTTAACGAAGAGAATATTACCACGGTAATTGCTGATGATCTTGAGGTTACCGGTTCAATTAAGTTTAAAAGTTCTCTCATGCTGAAGGGTCTTTTTGATGGGGAAATATTATCAGAAGGTCTGTTGATTATAGGGCCTACTGCAAAAGTAAAGGCGACCATCACCACAAAAAACCTGATCTCACATGGAGAAGTAACCGGAGATGTGATAGCCAGCGAACAGGTTGTTCTGAAAAATACATCCGTTCACAATGGAAATATTACTACACCGGATCTCAACATCGAGAGCGGCGCTGCCTTTAACGGTTCCTGTTTAATGAAAGTTAAAGATATAAATATAAGTCAGTAGCATTATCTTTAACAAAAAGGAGGTAACAGGGGATGACAGTTAATGCCATAGAATACGGCGATGACAAAATTACCACCGTAATTGCTGAAGATCTTGAGATTACCGGTACAATCAAGTTTAAAAGTTCTCTCATGCTGAAGTGTCTTTTTGATGGGGAAATATTATCGGAAGGTCTGTTGATTATAGGGCCTACCGCAAAAGTAAAAGCGACCATCACCACTCAGAATCTCATTTCTCATGGAGAAATAACGGGGGATGTCACGGCCAGTGAACAGGTCATATTAAAAGACACATCCGTGCATGTAGGCAACATTACCACAAGAAATATTTTAATTGAGAACGGTTCTATTTTTAACGGT
>JAPLKA010000047.1 GCA_026388315.1 Pseudomonadota bacterium
ACATGATCTTTTCGGTCCTTGTCGCCGGGAGCCTTTTATCTTTCTTCTGGTTTTATCATACCGAAAAGAAGGGCTTTTTTTACCTGTTCTTTTTACTTATGGGTTTTGCCTTTATGACCAAGGGACCGCTTTCAGCAATCCTCATTTTTCCTGTTGTTTTAACATTCCTGCTTATCGAGAAAAACTTCAGGGCAATCAGGGTCAGGGATATTGTTATCGGAATCGCAATACTCATTGCTACGATCCTGCCATGGTACCTGATAATCTACCTTAAAGAAGGCATGCCATATCTTTATGAAAATGTTATCCGGCAGAACTTTGTACGGTTTTTTGATGCCTGGAGCCACAAAAGACCCATATACTATTATTTTACTACATTGCCCTTGGATTTTTTCCCCTGGAGCCTTTTTTTGCCATTGGGGATTTATATGGGTATATCACGATTCAAAGAAGACCACAGGATCAGATTTTTTCTCATCTGGTCCCTGTGGATGTTTGTCTTTTTCTCTCTTTCATCGGGAAAAATAAGTAAATACATGCTGCCAATATTGCCACCCATCTCTTTGATAACATCGTTCACGTTTGTAAAACCGGGACATCGTTACAATACAATAATGTTCATATTTCTTTCGATTTTATTTTTCTTTATTGGAATTCTTCTCAGTTCCTACAAAACAGATTTTTATCCTGAATTTTTCCAGGAACGTTTATTTATCGGTATTCTCTCCATAATGTTAGCCATATCAATATGCTTTTTTCTAAAATTCAATAAAAAATCATATATTTTTCCTGCCCTTTTTTGTTTCATTACATGTTCATATATGGCGGCAAACATATCCATTTATAAAAAATGGAATTTCTATAAATCTCCAAAACCTTTGGCCGAAAAGATAAAGCCACTCTTAAAAGACGGCACCCCTTGGGTTTATTACGGGAGCATGCGGGGCATTTATGTTTATTATATTGGGAAATATGCTATTCATGTGGACGAACACAGTGTTACCGGGCTAAATAAATTGGAACATATAAAAAAAATTTATATTCTTACGCGAAAAAGGGATTATAAAGAGTTATCCGATTCTCTAAGGGGCGTTCGTACAATTTTTGAAGAGAAAATCGGGGATACACCAATGATATTTTCGTTGTATGAAGAAAAAATATAAGGCATTTACTTAATGAACAATAGCAGGTCAAACATAAGGCATTTACTTATTATCCTTCTTTTTTCGTATGTCTTCTTTTTTTACGGAATGGGCGAATATTCATTAAAAGAGCCGGATGAGGGAAGATACGCAGAAATTCCGCGAGAAATGATAGAACTGAACGATTACACGGTCCCGCACCTCAATTATGTAAGGTATTTTGAAAAACCACCTCTTTTTTACTGGGCAGTTGCTGCCTCATATAAACTTTTCGGAGTGAATGAGTGGTCCTTCAGATTTGCAAATGCCTTTTCTGCCTTCCTGTGTATGCTTTCCCTCTATATCTTTGTGAGACGCTGGTTCGGTGAACGTGCTGCCTTTCTTTCGTCGATAGTGCTCATCTCTTCATTCGGGTTTTTCTCTATGGCACGAATAGTAACTATCGATATGTTTTTTACACTATGGTTATCCTTGTCTCTTTTTTGCTTTTTGGGATACTACAGAGAGAGAAAACCTCTCTTTATATATTTTTTCTATGTATTTCTCGCGTTTGCAACGCTTTCAAAGGGTATTGTCGCTATTATCCTATTGATCGTCACTATTATCATTTTTCTACTAATTGAGAAAAAAACATCTTTCATTAAAGAAATGCGGATCATAAAAGGCATAATAATTTACGGCGTTATAGCGCTCCCATGGTTTATAGCAATCTCTTTAAAAGAAAGTGAATTCTTCTATTTTTTTGTCATAGATCAGCATTTCCTCAGATTTTTTACAGCAAAACATAAGCGAACCGGTTCTCTGTTTTATTTTCTACCGGTTCTGATAGGAGGCATGTTTCCATGGTCGATACTCATACCGAGAAGTATTATAAGCCTCTGGAAAAGGAGTGAAATCAGACTTTTTCTTATATGGAGCGGTATAGTCTTATTATTCTTCAGTGTTTCGAAATCTAAATTACCCCCCTATATTCTACCCGTATTCCCTCCGCTGGCTATTGTTATTGGTTGTTTTTTTGATGATATATGGGACCGGGTAGCAGGAATAACATTAGAGGCTGCTATCTACATAATAATTTTTATTCTGTTCGCAATAGCTCCTTTTCTTTTCTGGAACACTACTGTCATTGGATGGGTATCACAAATATCTACAGAGGCAATATATGTTTTTCAAAGTTTGAAGGTGGTTTTGATATGTGTTTCTATTTTATCTGCCATCATTGTATTTGCCTTATTTTTTCGTAGATTTACTACATATGCTTCCCTTTTTTTGATATTGTCCTCTTTCTCGTTTTTGTTCGTAAGTTTACTGATGGTGCTTAACATAAAAACCATTGATTCACTCAACTCAACGAAGGGGTTGAGCAATACCATTAACCGTAATATTCATGAGGGAGATTTACTTATCAATTATGGGGCATACGATCAAACACTCCCATTTTATACAAGAAGGAATGTTGTAATTGCCGCATATAAAGGCGAACTTGAAATGGGTTCAAAATATAAAGACGCTAAAAATATCTTCATTAGCGAAGATGATTTTATAAAACTTCTTAAATCAGAAAAAAGGGTGTTTTCCGTATTAAAAACAAAGCGTTTAAAGAGACTAACGGAAAAACTTCCTGAAAATATCACAATAATTGATTATCAAAACGAAAGGTGTTTGATTAAAAACCGTTAATATGTTACTATATTCACAAGCAAATTAGTTCTTGTTGACATTTTGCTTTGAGTACGTAATATATCTAACAAGCTGAGGTCAAAATGAGTAACTTCTATGATAAGCTTTCTGTAAGACAATTAAGAAAAGATGATTTGGACGCTATTGTAGAGATAGATACCAAGGTTCTCGGGGAAACAAGGAGAGATTACTGGGTAACTAAAATCATCAAACAGGCCGAAACGAGACCACCGGATGCCTCTCTTGCATCAGAGATTGATGGAAAGGTTGTAGGTTTTATTCTTGGCGAAGTGAGTGGCTGGGAGTTTAAGGTTCCCAATAATATAGGGTGGATTGACACTATAGGCATAGACCCTGATTATCAGAACAGAGGCATCGCAAAGGTTCTCGCAAATGCCGTTATAACAAATTTAAAAAGTTACGGCGTAGATACTATATATACACTTGTTAACTGGAACGATTGGGACCTTCTTCAGTTCTTCCATGCAATGGGATTTTCACGAGGAGATATGATAAACCTCGTTTTAAAAGTCTAATAAAACATACAAATAACCAATAACCAAATTCCAGTCCCCAAACATTTACTAACATTCAAAAAATAAAAAAACCACTTGGTTTGCTTTACTGATTATTGATTTACCGGATTATCCTTTGCTCTCGACAATCTTCAATTTCATTTGAGGGTATACTTTATCGTTCTTCAGATTGTTTGCTGTTCTGAGGCTTGAGATATCTATCCCATATTTGGTTGATATTGAAGAGAGTGTTTCCCCTTTTTTAACGACATGGACTTTTACTGATGGTTTTTCCTTTTTATGTGAATAGCTCACAAGCTTCAGCTTCATGTTAGGGTACACTTTATTGTTCTTCAGGTTGTTCGCTGCCCTGAGGTTTGAGATACCTATACCGTATTTGGTGGATATTGAAGAGAGTGTTTCCCCTTTTTTAACGACATGGTAGGTTTTAGCTTCAAATTTTTCTTGTTTCTCTTGCTTCTCTTGTTTCTCCGTTTTCTCTATACTCGTTTGATTAACAACTTTTACATGTTTTTGTGCTGTTGCCTGTTTTTCGGTTTGTTTTGAAGGCCTCTCTGATTTTTGAGCAATTGCCTCCTTCACTGGCTGACCATTAAACCGTGGTATACTAACAACCATTCCTGGCTTAATCTTCATATCTCCTTCTGCATAATTCACCAGCTGCATATCTTCATAGCTCATTTTAAACTTCTTCAATATCCGGGCTAAGGTATCTCCTTTTTTTACCTTGTACGTTGAATAGCCTGTAATTTTTTTATCACTACTTAATGCAACCTCCAGATTCCTATTAAATTCATTCCTGTCCACGGTCAAGGGTAATTTAACTTCATAACAATCAATATCCGGCGGTGTTATGCCGCGTAGGATTTCGGGGTTAATAGACCTCAAGGTACTTGTATCGAGGGATGCAGATTTTGCTATTGCCGTGAGGGGCGATCCTGCAGGAACTTTCACCTGTGTAAAGCGTATCGGCTGGTCGTATGAGATAGCCCCAAAACCAAATTTTTCAGGGTCTTTCGCAATGATTGCGGCAGCGATCAGTTTCGGTATATATTCCCTCGTTTCCCTTGGAAGGGTATTATATTTAACGATTTCCCAGAAATCATTTGTATTATGCTTTTCCATGGCCCTCTCGACCCTTTTTTCTCCTGAATTATACCCCGCTGCTGCAAGATACCAGCAACCAAACTGGTTAAAAAGGTCTCTTAAATACTTTGTAGCGGCCACAGTCGATTTTTCCGGGTCTCTCCTTTCGTCTATCCAGTAATTTACCTTCAGGCCATATCTTCCGCCTGTTTCATAAATGAATTGCCACGGTCCGCATGCCTTTGCAGGAGAATAGGCATTGGGGTTAAAGCCACTCTCAATCATGGCCAGATAAACAAGGTCTTCGGGCAACCCCTGTTCTTTTAAAATCTCTTTCATTATCGGAATATAATACCGTGACCTTTTCAGCCAGTTTCCAAAAGTCTTTCTCTTTTCTGTGGTAAAATATTGAATGAAGTATTTTACGGCGTCATTAAAGACAATAGGGATGTCAAAATCTTTGTAATAATCACGATCGATAAGCGATGAAATATCGTCATCATCTTCAGAAAATTGTGTTATGCCTTCTGTTTTACTGTTCCATCTTTTTGCAAACTTAGTCGTCTTTTTTGTACTGTCACTCTTCTTTACCTTAGCTGAATCCGGTGTAGTATCTGTCGGGGAAACAATCTGGCCATCTTGTGGCAGGTTTTCTTTCACTCCAGCGCTTTTAGTGGTTGTGCATCCATTTACAACCAAAAAAAAGAAAAATAAAAAAAGTACAGCAACCTTTCTCATGTTACCTCTGTTATAAGCAAGAAACATACCAAATAGCACATTATTGATAATAGAAGTTAACGTTTTCCCTGTCAACAAAAAAATGATATTTTTGCATTTTATTTCAATATCTTCCCAATCAATCCCCTGTACCCATTGGCAAATTCGAATGCATTCATCCTTTTCTTATTTTGTAATTGAACTTCTCTCGCAATAATAGCGCCATTGCCCGTTTGGACAACAATACCATCTTTTATTGTTTCCAGAATCGTACCCGGCAATTCTTTCCTGCCAGACCCAAAGATTTCCCCATCAAATATCTTTAAAAAAATTCCATCCAATAAGGTATGGGCCGTTGGCCAGAGTACAAAAGCCTTTATCTGTCTTACAATTTCTATGGCGCTTTTACTCCAGTCTACTTTGCCCATCTCTTTAGTAATAATCTGCGTAAAGGTTGCCATTTCATGCCGCTGCTCGACGCCCTCTATCATGCCTTCAATTTCAATAACATCAAGGACCTCAAGGAGTATCCCGGCCGACCTCCGAGAAAGCCTATCTGAAAGTGTAACAAAATTATCTTTCTCAGCAATCATCATGTTTTCCTGGTATATGACATTGCCTGCATCCATCTTTTCGTTCATATCAATGAGGGTAATGCCAGTCTCTTCATCACCCTTCAGAAGTGCCCATTGGATTGGTGAAGGTCCCCTGTACAAGGGAAGTAAAGAAGGGTGAATATTTATTGCACCCGTGGAAGGAATATCCAGAACCCAACGCGGTACAATAAGTCCAAAAGAAGCAACTATGAATAAATCAGGACTGTAATCTTTTAAATGCCGGGCAGCCTCATCCTTGAAGGATATAATCTCTATAAGCGGCAAGCCTAATTCCAGTGCTGTTTTTTTTACTTCATTGTCTTCAAGTAGATATCCCCTTCCTTTTGGCTTCGCCTTTTTTGTAACCACACACGAAACATAAGACGAAACAGATTTCAGCGGAGGAACAGAGAAACTTGAAGATCCGAAAAAGATGATATTCATCTGTCTTTTTTTATGTATTTTTTCTTAAAAAGGTTCCTCTTAACCGGACTCAGATAATCAATGAAAAGAATCCCGTTGAGGTGATCGATCTCATGCTGAAATGCCCTTGCCATGTGGCCATCACATTGCATCTCAAAAGGTATTTTATCAATAGTCATCCCTTTAACAGAAACTTTCCTGGCCCTCTTGATATATTCATAGAACTTTGGAAGGCTTAAGCACCCCTCTTCTGCAATTTCTTCTTCCTCACTTCCAACTATAACAGGATTTATAATAACAATTGCCTTATTGCCTATATCGCCTATATCGCCTCTTTTCTTTTTATCACTTTCTTCCTCTAACACAATAAGCCTTACAGGCGCACCGACTTGATTTGCAGCAAGACCTGCGCCATGGGAAAGACGCATCGTCTCAATCATATCTTCGGCAAGTTTTATTGTTTGAGCATTTATATCATCAACGGGTTTTGCAATCTTTCTAAGCACCGGATCCGGATATGTTCTGATTTCGAGCAAAGCCATTAAATATTAATAAAACAAATTACGACTCCAGTCAATAACCTGTTTTAAATTATTGACTACTTAATAAATATAGTGGTAATGTAGAAAACATGTTTGGTCTTGGATTTCCAGAGCTTATCGTTATTCTTATTATTGTTATCCTCATCTTCGGGGCCGGTAGGATCTCCGAAATCGGCGGGGCGTTGGGAAAAGGTATAAAGAGCTTTAAAAAATCAGTCAAAGAACCCGATGAGATAGATGTCACCCCATCGAAAAATGATAAGGATAAAGAAAAACCAGCTTAATAGTCGTCGTGGATCATAAAATATTCATCGGTATCGGATCCAATATCGGCAACAGCCGGGAAAATTGTCTCACAAGCATTAAAAACATCTCAAAAGATGGCAGAGCAACGTGCATCTCCTCCTCTTCTCTCTACCTTACATCACCTGTTTCAGAAGTCGAGCAGGGAAACTTTATTAATTGTGCGATCTCCCTGGAATGGGAAGGCACACCACTTGAATTACTGAGTCTGTTGCAAAGGGTTGAGACAACCATGGGGAAAACAAGAGAAATAAAAAATGGACCGCGCATTATCGATCTGGACATATTATTATTCTCAGACCTTATATTGAGCAATCCATCCCTCATTATACCCCATCCGGAATTGCATAAAAGAAAATTTGCCATTATTCCTTGCCTCGAAATAGAACCGGAGATTGTTCACCCTTTATATAAAAAACCGCTTAAAAACTTTCTCTGTGAAATAGAGGAAGAACAAATGTGCAAAAAGTTGCAGCTTGATATTTGAACACCTTACACGTTATATTGACATATAAAAGCAAGTACCTGTAAAAGAAAAGAGGATGAAACTTTGTTGCCTCTTCAGGATATTGTGACTATTTATAAAAAAATTGAAAGGAGCAAATAATCATGCCAGAAGTTGATACATCTGAAAAGGAAAAACAGTTTTATGTGGACATTCCAGCCAAAAGTGAACCTTTCTTTTTGAAAGGCTGTAACAACGTAGACTGGGGGATGAAAAACCGTCTATCCAGAATATTTAATCCCGAGTCAGGCAAGACAGTCATGCTGGCAATTGACCACGGATATTTTCAAGGCCCGACTACAGGTCTGGAGCGTGTAGATGTCACTATCCTGCCGCTTTTACCATATGCAGATACCTTGATGCTTACACGGGGTATCCTCCGGACAATTATCCCCCCTACCCTTGGCAGGGGAATAGTCCTGAGATCAAGCGGGGGGCCAAGCATTCTTAATGAACTTTCAAACGAGCAGATTGCCATAGATATAGACGAAGCTATTCGTTTAAATGTGGCAGCTATGGCTGTCCAGGTCTTTATCGGCGGTGAATTCGAAACTCAATCTGTGCACAACATGACCCGTCTTGTAGATATGGGTAACCGCTATGGTATCCCTGTGCTGGGCGTTACAGCGGTGGGGAAAGAAATGGCCAGGGATGCCAAATATATGCGGCTGGCTTCGCGAATCATTGCAGAGCTTGGTGTCACTTATGTGAAAACATATTATGTAGAGGAAGGGTTTGACACGGTAGTAGCCGCCTGCCCGGTACCTATTGTTATTGCAGGAGGCAAAAAACTTCCGGAGCTTGATGCCCTGACAATGGCTTACAATGCTATTCAGGATGGAGCAGCCGGGGTGGACATGGGTCGTAATATTTTTCAATCTGAATCACCTGTTGCCATGATTAAGGCGTTAAGAAAGGTCGTTCATGAAGGAATAAAGCCAAAAGACGCGTATGATTTCTTTATGACAGAAAAGAATGAGACAAAGCAGGGGTAGCTTAAGTATGCGCGTAGGAATGTATTACAACAACAGCAGGGTAGAAGTAGAGGAACTGCCGGTCCCCGGGGTTGGCAAAAGAGACATTCTCATTAAGGTTATGGCATGCGGCATATGCGGCAGCGATGTTCTGGAATGGTACCGCATTAAAAAGGCGCCCCTGGTTCTTGGCCATGAAGTTACCGGTGAGATAGTTGAAGCCGGAGAAGAGGTGACAAAATTCAAAAGAGGGGACAGGGTATTTACCACACATCATGTTCCCTGCGATGAATGTCACTGGTGCTTGACGGGTCATCAGACCGCATGCCAGGTTTTCCAGACAAAGAATAATTTTAACCCGGGTGGATTTTCTGAATACTTAAGGGTCTCCGGGAAAAGCATTGATACCGGAACTATTCTTCTGCCTGACGGAATGTCCTACGAGCAGGGATCATTTATTGAACCGTTAGGAACAGTAATCAGAGGGCTAAGAGCTGTCAACCTGAAACCTGGCGATACCCTGTTGGTTCTTGGCTGCGGAATTGCAGGCTTGCTCATGATTAAACTGGCCCGTATTCTGGGTGCCGGGAGGATTATCGCAACAGATATAGATGATTATAGACTGGAAGCAGCAAAAAGATTCGGTGCTGAAAAAACGATCCGGGCTGACAGAGATATACCGGGTTCGATAAAAGAGACAAATAACGGCCGTCTGGCTGACAAGGTCATAGTGTGCGCAGGGGTACTGTCTGCTGCTTTGCAGGCATTGGAATCGGTTGACCGGGGTGGAACTGTTTTATTTTTTGCAGTACCGAACCCGGGAGAAACACTCAATATAGATTTCAATCCTTTCTGGAGAAATGATATAAGCCTTAAAACCTGTTACGGGGCTGCCCCGCTTGATAATGTACAGGCCATGGAGCTCATCAGGGCCGGGAATGTTGATGTTAAAGATATGGTTACACACAGATTCAGCCTGGAAGAAATTGCAAAAGGATTTAAGGCTGCCGGTGAAGGCAAAAACTGTTTGAAGGTTATCATAAAACCACACAACGCATAACAGATTATAAAAGAACATAATGCAAGAATTAAAAATAGAACATTTCGGGATAAGCGTTACTGATATTAAAGAATCAACCAACTGGTATCAGGATGTCTTCGGATTTGAAGAAGTCAAGGAGTTTGAAAAACCCGACCTGCAGATTAAGGGGGCGGTCATGAAGAGAGGAGATCTCTCTCTGGAAATTCTGCAGCCCTATGCTGTTAAAAAATGTCCTTCTGAAGATGGCCCTCTGGTCACCCGGTTGCAAAGAATTGGAGCTAATCATTTGACTTGCACAGATGAAGGATTAAAACCTGAAGCTTTCATTCGTGCCATTTACTCTATGGCGGGCATACAGTATGGCACGCTTCTGCCAGTTCCTTGAAAAAGGTTAAAAAAGCTTCCGGTTCTTCATGAGACTGACAAGCATCTTCCCACCTCTTTACGAGCGCACTGCCCACCACAAAACCGTCTACATGGTTTGCGTATTCACGTATTATATCGGGTGCTGATATACCGAAACCGAGCACAAGGGGCAATTTGATCCTGCTTCTGATCTCATCTATCTTGTCTTTTATGCCTTCCGGCAGGGTATTCCTCTCCCCTGTAACACCGGTAACGGAAACAAAGTAAATAAAGCCTCTTCCGATACGTTTTATCACTTGAATACGCCTTCTGTCCGTTACAGGGGTTGCAAGAAAAATCGAAACGATCCCTTGTTCCCAGAGCAGGTCAACAAAGGTCTTCGCCTCCTCAGGGGGAAGATCAACAGTAAGTACAGCGTCAACCCCTGCTGCCCTTGCGTCTTTTGCGAACGCTTCAATCCCGTAAGCCCAGAAAGGGTTATAATACCCCATGAGTACTATCGACGCTGAATAACGTTCCTTAAAATCCCTTACCGTCTGAAGGACCTTTTTCAGGGTAGTCCCGCTTTTAAGCGCCCTTTCCGTAGCCCTCTGGATTACGGGTCCATCGGCCATGGGGTCGGAAAACGGGACGCCAAGCTCAATGATATCTGCGCCGTTGTCTGCAAATATCGCCAGGGCTTCCAAGGTCTTTGTAATATCCGGGTCACCTGCGGTAATGTATGGTATGAACGCCTTTTTGCCGGTTATTTTGAGTCCTTCGAATACCTTGGTTATCTTATTGTTATTCATAGTTCTCCTTTTTGGATTTTCGATACCTGGTCTACGTCTTTGTCGCCCCTGCCCGAAAGATTCACAATTACAACCTTTCCCTGAAATTCATCTGCATGCTTTATTACATAGGCTATTGCGTGACTGCTCTCAAGTGCAGGGATAATCCCTTCCTCCCTCGAAAGCAGGCTGAATGCGTCAAGCACTTCGTCATCGGTGGCATAGGCATAGTGAGCCCTTTTGGTGTCTCTCAAAAAGCTGTGCTCAGGCCCCACGCTGGCATAATCAAGCCCCGCGGAAACAGAGTGAGTTAAAAGGATTTGACCGTCGTCATCTTGCAATGCATAGCTTTTCGTGCCCTGAAATATGCCTATCTTCCCTGTTGCAAACCTTGCAGCATGCCTGCCTGTCTCTATGCCGAGACCACCTGCCTCGACACCTATAAGCCTCACATGCTCAAGCTCGATAAAGGGATAGAATATACCCATGGCGTTGCTGCCCCCACCCACACATGCAACAATCGTATCAGGTAACCTCCCCTCTTTTTTCATAATCTGCCTGATGGTTTCTTTTCCTATCACCGAAACAAACTCCTTTACCATTGTAGGATAAGGATGGGGTCCGAAGGCAGTACCGAGGACATAATGCGTATCGCGTACATTTGTCACCCAGTCCCTTAATGCTTCGTTGATTGCATCCTTGAGGGTTCTGCTTCCGCTGGCCACTCCGACTACTTCTGCGCCCAGTATCTCCATACGTATTACGTTCAACGCCTGCCTTTTCATATCTACCGTACCCATATAAACCCTGCATTTAAGACCCAAAAGTGCAGATGCAGTCGCTGTTGCAACACCATGCTGGCCGGCCCCTGTCTCGGCAATAACCCTGTCCTTACCCATCTTTTTTGCAAGGAGCACCTGACCGATAGCATTATTTATCTTATGTGCGCCTGTGTGACAAAGATCTTCCCGTTTCAGATAGAGTCTCATCCCTGTTTTCCTTGAAATGTTTGCGGCAAAGTAAAGGGGCGTTGGCCTGCCGACATATCCGGTAAGGTAATGCATCAACTCTTTGCGGAATGCTCTTGATTTTACATGTTTGAAAAATCCATTTTTCAACTCATTCAGCGCCGGCATGAGTGTCTCCGGTACATAAGCGCCGCCATATTCACCAAAATAACCGTTTGTTTTCATATCATCCTTCCTTTTAACCGGGCTCGCACCGCCCTCTCCCTTCATAGATGTTCAAACGGCTTGAACCCTTTATCTGAACGGTTTTATCGGTTTAAGCAGCTTGAACGGTTTGAACCCTTTCTCCTAATCGGCTTGAACGGTTTAACCTGTGCGCGCCTATCCTTTTAAATATCTCAGCCATCTTATCAGGGTCTTTCTTTCCCGGTTCAGATTCGACACCGGAGGCTATGTCGATCGCATAAGGATTCAGCTTCAGCGCCATATCAATGTTTTCGCTGTTTATCCCGCCCGCAAGCATAAAAGGTCTGCCAAAATCCGCCAGAAGATCCCAGTTAAATTTTACGCCGCCCCCGCCGTGCATATTTTCGTGATAGCTGTCGAGGAGCGGAAACGACTCCGACTTCCGCGCCTCTTCCACATCCTTCTTATCCCGTACTCTGAAGGCCATAATAGTGATACCGGGCGCAAAGTTACCGCATAGGCCCCTGTCGCCGGCGTATACCTGCACCCTGTCCAACCCGCAGTAATTCCTGACCTCCATGACTTTTTCCCATCTTTCATCGACAAAAACACCGCATCTAATAAGGAATGGCGGTAATTTACAGATTATTTTCCTCGCTTCCTCGTGCGGTATGAACCTTTTACTGCCTTTATAAAACACGAAACCTATTGCATCGGCGCCCATTTCTGCCGCGAGCGAAGCATCTGCATAATTTGTTATGCCGCAGATTTTAACAAGCGTATTCATAACTTCCCGCATAACTCCTTTAGTTTTTTACAGGGATCACCTGAAACAATCAGCGAAGTTCCGATAAGGAATCCGCTAACTCCCCGCTCCATGAATGTTTCAATATGTTCACGTCTTTCAATGCCGCTTTCCACTATCACAGGCAAATTCGCAGGAATACCGTTGATCACCTCGTGTGAAACGGCAAGGTCAACCTTCAGCGTTTCAAGGTTTCTATTGTTTATCCCGAGGATAAACCCTTCAAGATCGGCAATCTTTTCATACGTTTTCAGGCTATGGACCTCCAACAGTACATCAATGTCTAACTGTCGGGCAATCTCAAGATATTCCGCTATCTGATGCGCACTCAGCGCCTCGCCTATTAAAAGCACTGCATCGGCACCGGCGGCCTTGGCCTGGTATATATCATACTCGTCAACAACAAAATCCTTCCTCAAAATCGGCAGGTCTGTGATCATTTTTGCCTCTGGAATATAGGCAATCGAGCCGTTAAAATACGTTTCTTCAGTAATGACCGATATTGCCGAAGCCCCGCCTTTTTCGTAATCCATAAGAAGTCCCGGCAAATCCAGGTCGCAGGCGAGCACGCCTTTAGATGGTGATGCCTTCTTCACTTCAGCGATGACCTTCACCTCTTTAGGAAAACGTTGGGAAAATGTTTTGAAAAAAGACCTCTTTTCTATTCCATAAGTCATCTTCTTGAGCTCTTCAAGGGGCATTTTACCCTTCAGTGCTTTAACCAACTCCCTTTTTTCATTTAAAACCTTTTCAAGAAATGTCATATCAATATCCTGTCGTGTCCTTTGAACCGCTTAAACCATTTGAACGGTTCAAGCTATAATCATCCCCTGCCTGCTCCTGCCAGTTCTTCGAGCTTTTTCAATGCCTTCCCTGAGTCTATGACCTCTTCTGCATAGGCTATGCCTTCTTTTATATCCCGCCGGATACCTGCAATATAAAATGCAGCACCGGCATTGATAAGGACTGCCGCCCTTTTCGCCCCGTTTTCTTTGCCTGAAAGAATACCTTTAAGGATTTGCGCATTCTCATGCGCATCCCCTCCCCTTAAATCCTCAATGTTGTATGCCTTGAGTCCAAAGTCCCTAGGATTAATTATGTATTGGCGTATCCCGCCGTCTTTTATCTCCGCCACTTGTGTGTCTGTGGTAACGGATATCTCGTCCATCCCGTCTTTTCCATGGACAATCATAGCCCTTTCCGTGCCGAGTTTTATAAGCACACCGGCAAACACTTCACACAATGTTTCCTTGTATACGCCGAGCAGCAGGTGTCTGGCCGATGCGGGGTTTGTAAGAGGGCCGAGCATGTTGAAGATCGTCCTGATGCCTATCTCTTTTCTGGGACCTACCGCGTGTTTCGTAGATCCGTGGAATACAGGCGCAAACAAAAAGGCTATGCCGATCTCGCTTATATGTTTTGCTACGGCTTCCGGGGGAGCTTCTATATCAATTCCCAGCGCCTCCAGCACATCGGCGCTGCCGCAGCGGCTTGAAACAGACCTGTTCCCGTGCTTTGCAACCGTAGCTCCTCCCGCCGCAACCACAAAAGCGGCAGCAGTGGAGATATTGAAGGTCATCGTACCATCTCCGCCTGTGCCGACTATATCCACTATCACCCTGTTTTGCCCGTTTATATGGTCACTTACCGTTTCTTTGTTTAATGTGATCTTTGCCGCCTTGCTTCTCATTACCTTCACCGCACCCACAACCTCGTCAACGGTTTCGCCTTTCATGCGCAACGCGGTAATAAATGCAGCGATCTGGGCAGGGGTTGTCTTCCCTTCCATAATATCCTCAATGACCTGCGCCATTTCGTGCTCTTCGAGATGAACCAGGTTTACAGCCTTATCAATAGCTTCATTGATCGTCATTTTTGACCCCCGTTTGTTTTTGAAATTGATAAAAAATTATTCAATATATGTTTTCCTTCTATTGTAAGGATGGATTCCGGATGAAACTGCACCCCTTCAAGCATATACGTTTTGTGCCTTATGCCCATGACTTCGCCGCCTTCTGTCCATGCAGAGACCTCAAATACCTCCCGCAAGCCATTCATTTCGACTGCAAGCGAATGATAGCGTGTGGCCTTAAAGGGGTTATCCACGTCGCTCATAATAGTTTTTCCGTCATGAAAGATCCTTGATATCTTTCCGTGCATCAGTTCTTTTGCGTGTACGATCCGGCCCCCGAATGCATAGCCGATAGCCTGATGTCCGAGGCATACGCCGAGTATAGGAATTTTTCCCGCAAAATGCCTTACCACATCAACGGATATACCTGCTTCCCTCGGTGTGCACGGTCCGGGGGATATGACTATCCTATCCGGTAACAGCCTTTCAATCTCTTCCAAATCGATCATGTCGTTCCTGTAAACCGCCACATCTTCTCCGAGCTCGCCGAGATACTGGACGAGGTTGTAGGTAAACGAATCATAATTATCAATCATAAGTAGCATATCAGTCTATAATCTCCTTTAATTCCATTATGGATTTTACCAGGGCCTGTGACTTGTGGATCGTTTCCATGTACTCGTTCTCCGGTACCGAATCGGCCACAATGCCCGCTCCTGCCTGGATATATACCTTGTTTTGTTTTTTAAGCAGTGTTCTTATTGTGATACAGAAATCCATGTTTCCGTTGTAGGCAAAGTAGCCTACACAGCCTGCATAAAATTCCCGTTTATCTTTTTCCAGTTCTTCTATGATCTCCATTGCCCTGATTTTCGGAGCACCCGCTACCGTGCCTGCAGGAAAGGTTGCCCGAAACACGTCGAATGCGTCCATGCCGTCTTTGACCCTCCCTTTGACGGAAGAAACGATATGCATTACATGGGAATACTTTTCTATGCCCATGAATTCAGGCACAGACACACTCCCTGTGACGGCGATCCTGCCCACATCGTTTCTTCCGAGATCGACAAGCATGGTATGCTCAGCCACCTCTTTCTCATCGGAGAGGAGTTCCTTTGCCAGAAGCTCATCTTCATCACGATCTTTGCCCCTTCTTCTTGTCCCTGCTATGGGCCTTACCTCCACCTCCCCGTTCTCGAGCTTTACCAGCGTCTCAGGCGAAGAGCCTATGAGGCTGTAATCGAGAAAATCAAGGAGAAACATATAGGGTGATGGGTTTACTACCCTTAACGCCCTGTAAAGGCTTAGGTTGTCGGTAGAAATCTCCATTGTAAACCTTTGAGATAAAACTACTTGGATTACATCACCGGCAATTATATATTCCTTTGCCCGCGATACCATCTCTTCAAATTCTTCCTTGGTTGTATTGCTGTCCATCATCCTTACGGATAATTTGCCTTCTTTGTTGAAGGCAAGGGATGAACGTACTATACCCTGGAGTTCATCAAGCTCTGCAACACCGCGTGCATAGCTCTCCTGCATGTTCTCGTGTTTGTCTGCATTCTGGAATACAAAAAGCGTCATTCTTCGTGTATAATTGTCGAAGATGACGAGTTTTTTTGGAAATATGAAATACATATCAAAGACATCAAGGACACGTTTATTCGTATCCGGGATTTTCTCAAAGAATTTGACTACATCATACCCAACATAACCCACAGTACCTCCGCAGCATGCAATGCTGTCGGAAAAACCGAATCCCTTGAATTTGTTCATGATTTCCTTAAGCTCTAAAAAAGGGTTATTGCTTTCAAATGTATCTTCAATGAGGCCGCTTAAAAACACCTTTTTGCCGAGGCTCTTGAACACAAGGAATGGTTCGAAACCTATAAAAGAGAACCTGCCGAGCTTTTCTTTGGCCTCTACGCTTTCGAGCAGGAAAGACGGGGACAACGGATATGCATGCTTCAATTTCATATAACATGACAGCGGGGTATCGAGGTCTGCAAGTATCTCCCTGAAAAAGGGGAGCACATCATCCGTTTCAGCCTGTTTTAAAAATTCATTGTAAGTCATGGATTTTTCATTCATAAACGCCCTCTCTTGATAACATATTTTCTCTTAATCGCAGGAAAAACGTCTCCATCTCTTCGTGGTCCCTTTCCCTGATAATGTGTTTCAGATATTCCAGCTTTGCCGTGACCCTGTCCAACTCGGCTAAGGAATAGGGATTAAACAGTATCTCTGTAAGTAGATGATCATCCTCGGATAAAAGTCCTTGTGCGATCCGCATATGCTTGGAGAAGGTGGTTCCGGGGACAGCGCCTTTGTCGATGCATGAGGCAAAGGCAATTGAAGAAATAAAGGGAAGTGTAAGGGAATAGGCCATCATCCTGTCGTGCTCGTCAAATGAATATTCAAAGATATTTACATTTAGTCTTTCGAATAACGTACTGAAAAACCAGGCACCTTTTTTATCAGACCCGCTTATGATGATTGCGCTTTCCTCTTTAAGTGCTTTCATATCGGTAAAGGTAGGGCCGAACATGGGGTGTACAGATACGAATCTGAACAGGCTCTGTTCGTAGTAACCGGCTATTTCTCCCTTTATCGATGCAAGATCGCCGATAATGCAGTTTTTGGAAATATGCAGCACAGCCTTTTCAAAAGCTGAAACGGTATTTTGGAGGCTCACGGCATTGATCAGGAGTTCGGGGTCAAACAAGGCAATCTCCTGTATACGGGGGAGCGCTGTTATGCTTTTTCCTCCAAGGCCGTTTAACTTCGTTTCGTCCGTATCATAAATTGCTATATCATGATCCCCGGATGATTCCCTTGCAAGCCATGAACCCATTTTACCGGCACCCAGAATGACGATTCTCATTGTATTGCTCCTTTATAAGATTTGTAACATCCGAGAAATTTAAAACTCGTTGTCTCTTTTTGCACTTCTTCAAGGGCATCCACTACCCTGCCCTCTTTGTCCGATCCTTCAAAATCAGTGAAAAACACATAGTTTCCCGGATCGTTTTTTATAGGTCTCGACTCTATCCTTGTAAGGTTTATCCTTTTGTCGGAAAATGCCTTCAGGACGGAAAACAGACCGCCTGTCTCATGTTTTACAGAAAATATTATTGAACATTTATCTCCAGGTTCGCCCCTTGCCTCCCTGGATAATACGATAAACCTCGTGGAATTAGATTCATGGTCTTCTATGTTTTCTTTAATGATCTCTAAATGATACAACTCGGCACAAAGCTTGTTCGCAATAACGCCTGCGGCTTCCAGCCTGTTTTCAGAGAGCATTTTTGCAGCGCCTGCGGTATCATAAAACGGTCTTGGTTCGAGTTTGTGCCTTAAGATAAATTCACGACATTGCGCGAGCGCTTGCGGATGAGAGTAAACAACCTTCAAATCACGGTACTGCGTTTCAGGCAGTGCGAGAAGGCAGTGATGGACAGGTATGCTGACCTCTCCAATGATCCTTAAATTCGTTTGAACCAATAGATCGTTGACCTGTGTCACAGCCCCTTCAAGGGAGTTTTCGACCGGGACAATGCCCAGATCAATCTGGCCTGATGAGACCTCGTTAAAGACCTCGATAAATTCCTTGCATGAAACCGGGATCAAGGATGCGTCATACGAAAGAGAGGCGACCTCGCTGTATGCGCCGTGTTCTCCCTGAAAACCGATGAGGTTCAGACTTTGTTCCTGGACGTGTTTGCTTTCGTCGATGATCAGGCCGTATAATCTCTCCAGGAATTCCGGTTTTAACAGGCTGCGTGATGTTTTCTTTATATTATTGAATATCTGTTGTTCCCGGTTTTGATCAAACACGCATTGCTTAAATTTCCTCGACCTTACTGCAAGCTCCATCCTCTGGTTCAGAAGCTCGATGATCCCGCAGTCGATCATGTCTATGCTTTTTCTAATAATCATAAGATCGCTATTGCTCATTTATAAGTCCTTTTACCGTGGCCCGGTATCCGCACTATTGCCGGGGCTTGCGCCTGTCCCGCTTGCGGGGTCGCCCCCTCCAACGGCAAAGCCGTTCGGAGCCTCCCTTTCTCGCTCACCGTGTGAACTGTTTAAATCCTGCAGCGGGACTTGCCCGTGGGAATCTATAAGCATGAGGTCTGCAAGCGCTATGGCGGTAACAGCCTCTATAACAACGGGCACCCGCAACGCGATGCACACGTCATGCCTTCCTTTCACGTAAAGCTCCACCTGTTCGCCGGTTTTCAGGTTAACGGTATGCTGCATGCGGGATATACTTGATGTGGGCTTGACAGCCGCCTTAAAAACGATATCGTTCCCGTTTGTTATGCCTCCGTTGATGCCGCCGGCGTTGTTGGTCCTTGTCTCGCCTTTTATGTTAATGATCTCATCGTTACACTCGCTTCCCCGCATCCGTGCGCATGAGAAACCTGCGCCAAATTCTATGCCCTTTATGGCAGGTATGGAAAAGACCAGATGGCTTATGAGGGATTCCACAGAATCGAAGAATGGCTCTCCCAACCCCGCATGCAAACCGCTCGCCCTGCATGACACGATACCGCCGATAGAATCCCTGTTTTGCATAGCGGATTGAACGGCAGCCGTGATATCTTCGGACCTGCCGGCTTCTATAAGCGTAGCCTCTACCTTTACCGGTTTTATCAGCAGCTTTGCTATGACCCCTGCAGCAACCAGCCCTGCAGTCAATCTTCCCGAGAAATGTCCACCGCCTCTGTAATCGTTGAAACCGTTGTATTTTTTCCAGGCAGTAAAATCCGCATGTCCGGGTCTGGGTGTATCTTTAATGCTATTGTAAGCACTCGAATCAACATTCTTATTCTCAAAAAGGATACAAATCGGGGCGCCCGTGGTTTTCCTGTTGAATACACCACTTTTTATTAGAGGGATATCCGGCTCTTTTCTCGGGGTTGTGCCCTCGATACCCCCCATACGCCTTTTCAGGTCATCATCAAACCCCTGAACCGGAACAGAAAGTCCGGCAGGACAGCCATCGATGAGAATACCGACACACTCTCCGTGGGACTCGCCCAGGATTGATACTTTAAACACACGTCCGAAACTATTCATGTTTCACCTTCACTGAATTCAGATCTTCAAAAAACGAGGGAAAGGACTTGGAAACACATGCCGGTCTCTCTACAATAACATCCCCTTGCCCTGCAAGCGCAGCTATTGCGCATGCCATTGCTATTCTATGGTCATTATGAGAATCCACTGTACCGCCCCTCCTGTTCCCACCGGTAATCTCCATCCGGTCTTCAAAAATCCTTATCTTGATCCCGATCTTGGAAAATTCCTCAACCAGGGCAAGGCCGCGGTTGCTCTCCTTATGTTTTAAGCGTTCCACCCCGTAGATGACGCTTTTGCCCGCACATCCTGCTCCGAGGGCAACAAGGGGAGGAAACAGATCAGGGCAATCACCGGCATCAAACTCAAATGCATTCAGCCTGTCTTTTGCGACAAAAATATAGTCATTTTTCACCTCTACCTGAGCCCCTGCCTTAATAAGCGCCTCTATCACCGCTTTATCCGCCTGATATGAGTCCGGACTTAGACCCTTTACCTTTATGGAACCTGCCAATGCCCCGGCAACAAGAAAAAAGGCAGCGCCAGACCAATCCCCTTCTATTGCGCACATACAGGGTTTATAGTGCTGATCACCTTTTATATGAAATTCCGTAAGGTCATTGTTGTGGGAAACTGCTACACCGAACCTCCTCATAGTATCAATCGTCAACTCGATATAGGGCTTACTTTTCAGTGCCGTAACCGTGATATCGGAATCACCGCTGCACAGAGGAAGTGCCACCAGCAAACCCGTTAAAAACTGTGAGCTTTCAAAACCGTTTATATTAATCCTGCCTGAACCGATCCTGCCTTTTACCTGTACGGGTGCAAAATCTCTGTCTGTCAAGCACGTTGCGCCTAAACCAGTCAATGCTTCAACCATCTTTAAGGGTCTTTTAAGCAACGAGCCTGAGGCATTCAATGTGATTTCCTCTTCAAGCAATCCTGAAACAGGCGCGAACATCCGAATACAAAGCCCGGATTCGCCGCAATCGAGCGTGTTGCCTCTTATGCATTTTTCTTTCAGGCTGGCGTTTCCCTCGATTGTTATACTGTCTCCTTCCTTTAGTATTTCAGCCCCGAGTGTATCCGCTATGCCAAGGGCAGTCAGGCCGTCGCTGCAAAAGGATGGGTTGATTATTTTTGATGTACCTGAAGCGAGCAAGGCTGCGGCAACAACCCTGATCATCTCACTTTTTGAAGCAGGCGCATTGATTTCGCCGTCAATTTGTGAGGACTTTACCCGTTTCGTCATATATTTTCCTTATAATCTCGTTCGGTTCTACACCGTCTGTCTTTACGATCATGTCGGAGGTGCTTGCATATAAAGGCAACCTCTCGTTGAGCATCCTCCTGATACCGGATTCTGTATGTGCTTCAGGCAGCAGCGGACGTCCGTTGTCGTTGCCCACTTTTTTTAAAACAGTGTCGATATTTGCCCATAACCATACGACAATGCAGCTTTTCCTGAGTATGTCCCTGTTTGCCCTGTTCAGTATTGCCCCGCCGCCGCATGAAATTACCGTATTTGAGAGGTCCGGGATACAAGCAATCTCCTTTTTCTCAATCTGTCTGAAGGCGCCTTCTCTCTTAACTTCAAATATCTCGCGTATTGATAACCCGGTCTTCTGTTTTATCTCTTCATCGATATCTATGTATGACATCGCACTCTGTTTTGAAACACCGTGACCCACCGTAGATTTGCCGGCACCCATAAAGCCTATGAAAGCAATGTTCTTTTTACAGGACATGCTTTCCCTGTAAACAGCCTTCCGCATGACCTCCATCGGAGGTTCTATCCCGGTAAAGTGCCTGAAGGCCGATATCCCTTGAAAAAGAAGCCATTCTCTGCCGTCTACGATTGTGCAACCCCTTTGTTTACCGTCCTTTACCAGTGCTGTGGGCACTCCATAGTTTGCATCGAGGATGACAATACCTTTTTTAAGGGCATCGGGCTTTACAACCCTTTCTTTTGAAGAAAGGCATGAAACGAGGATATCCGTATGTTTTAGCGTTTCATCGATATGTTCCATTCTTGCGACTTTACATCCCAGCTCTTCAGAAATAGCCCTTGCCTTTTCAAACGTGCGGTTCGCGATCACCACATCCGCCCCTTCCGAAATAAGGGCACACACAGCCGCCTTGGCCGCCCCGCCTGCGCCCAGCACAAAGGCCCTTTTCCCTTCTGCTTTCACACCGTTGAAATGAAGGGCATCTTTTACGCCTTTAATATCCGTATTGAACCCTTTAAGCCTGCCCTCTTTTACAATTATTGTGTTGACAGCGCCTATTCTCTGCGCCGCCTCCTCCATGTCGTCCAGAAAGGGCACAATCTCTTCCTTGAAAGGCGAAGTTACATTAAAGCCTGAAATGCCTATATCCAATGCACCCTCTATGATTTCTTCAGGCCGGGAGGCTGCAAAGCGCGTGTATACGGCGTCCATTGACAATAATTCAAAAGCGGCATTGAAGATATCGGGGCTCCTGCTCTGAAGAACCGGATTTCCGGTAACGGCAAATATCTTTGTCTTAGACATGTTTCAATAACCTCATAATCTCTTCCAAACGCGCCTTTTCAATCTGGCCTTCGGCAGTCTGCTTACCCTCTTCAAAGGATACATATGTAAAGGGGCTTCCCAGAAAAGGAGCAACAACCCGCGTTATCTTGCCCTTTTCACCCATTCCTACAACTACAAGTCTGTCTTTAAAATCCTCCTGACCGAGCAGTCCCAGAAGCCTTGCGCTATCCGTGACGGAATGTACCTTGCAGGCGATTTTGGCAATGTCGGCACCCTCGCTGAAGCACAATGCAGCAGTTTGTCTCAGTATTTTATCTTCAGGGGTCTTCTCGAAGTCATGAAAGGAAATTATCACCTTACACCCCTTTGATCCTGCCCTTTTCATGATCTCCCTTTTATAGGCAATGACCGATTCAACCTCGATATCCACATACTGTGCCCCTGCTTCTATTGCAGCAATCAAATATTCCTTCCTCTTCGTATCATCGAGGGCGCCCGCTCTGCATGTGGCAATAAGCGTCACAGGTTGCGAAAATATTTTTGCAATATCTTCTGAATTCAAGACCATCCGGTCCATCCTTATCTCGGCTAAATCTATTTTATTCAATGATATATTATAGATAATATTACATTGTTCATCCATACTAACACATATCATAAGCTATTTCCTTGATTTCGTTAATGTTTACCTTCTCTATTCTTGCCTTTCCGATTCCATCGAGCAGGACAGTATGTATATATTCATCTTCCCGCTTTTTATCTTTCCTGATTGCATCCATGATCGCTTCCACATTGCCCTTAAACGATACAGGGAGATCGAACATTGCGAGCATCTGCCCTATCCTCTCCACATCCTTTTTCTGCAATAACCCTTTAACCTCAGAAAGCCTCGCCTCCATAAGCATTCCTATGCTTACCGCTTCACCGTGCTTGATGACGGCGGTCTTCTCAAACGCATGTCCGAAGGTATGGCCGAAATTCAATTTTATCCTCTCTCCTTTTTCTGTTTCGTCTTGAGAAACAATGCCGGTTTTCACCTTCAGAGAATCGTATACAATCCTTTCAATTGTGCCTTTATCAAACGATAGGGCTGCTTCCCGGGCGCTCTCAATAGTGGAAAAAAGCGCCTCGTCTCCTATCAATGCATGTTTTATCACCTCGGCAAACCCATTCCTTAACTCTGCTGCTGAAAGGGTCTTCAGAACGTCAAAATCGCACAGCACAAATTGGGGCTGATTAATCGTGCCGATAAGATTTTTATAACCTTTGAAATTGACGCCATTCTTACCGCCGACACTTGCATCCACCTGAGCAAGAAGTGTAGTGGGCGCAAAGGCAAAGGGCAAACCACGAAGATATGTAGAGGCTGCAAAGCCTGCAATGTCGCATACAACCCCGCCACCTATACCCAATATAAACGATGAACGGTCAAATTCGAACTCAAGAAGCTTTTTGTATATACCATGGACTGTATCAAGGGTTTTATGCTCTTCCCCGGCCTTAATTACAATTGTCCTGTATATGGAAAACAATTCCCCGTAAAGCCTGTGGACATTGCTGTCCGTAATTACAACCGTTTTCTCGATACTGCAAAAGTCAATCAGGTTATTTAACGACAGACCCAGCATGATTATACTTTTGCCCGTATTTCCGGCTAACGTGATCTGTCTCATTCTGAATCCGCCATGAATTTATGGAGTGTACGAGCCCTTTTTATCATCTTCGAGAACTGTTCAGGGTTTAATGTCTGATCCTTATCACAAATCGCCTCAGATGGATTTATGTGGACTTCAACGATAATGCCGTCTGCGCCGGCAGCCACTGATGCAAGGCTCAAGGAAGCTATGAGGCTCGCCCTTCCCGTAGCATGGGAAGGATCAATGATTACCGGCAGGTGCGTGAGTTCTTTTAAGGAAGGGACAGCGCTTATATCAAGTGTATTTCTTGTATATGTCTCAAAAGTACGGATGCCCCTCTCGCAGAGTATCACGTCAGGGTTTCCTCCATCGAGGATGTATTCCGCACAATTTAACCATTCTTCTATAGTTGAGTTCATGCCTCTTTTTAATAAGACAGGTTTTTGTGTTTTACCCACTTCCTTAAGCAGTGAAAAGTTCTGCATATTCCTTGCGCCTATCTGCAGCACATCGGCATATTCGCATACCCATGGAACATCCCTTGTATCAATTACCTCTGTGACAATAGGTAATCCTGTTTCTTCCTTTGCCTTTTTCAATATCTTGAGCCCTTTTAAACCAAGTCCCTGAAAGGCATAGGGAGAGGTTCTCGGTTTAAAGGCGCCGCCCCTCATCATATCGGCCCCTGCTTCTTTTACCGCATGCGCAGTTTCAATGGTCTGTTTTTCGTTTTCTACAGAGCAGGGGCCGGCAATCACACAAAAACCTTCCCCTATCGTCACATCACCAACAGAGACAACGGTTCTTTCTCTTTCTTTCAAGGCAGTCAACAATATATTTTTCATTTTTGCTCCTTTTTCACAGTACTAAAAACAAAAAAGGCCATGGGTTTTTACACCCATGGCCTTTTGGTATCCCATTTATGTTATTAGGGGCACGGCGGGTGCATAACAATATAGTAATACCAATACCAGAAATTGTTTGTCGGATTTTTACGAGTATTCATTGTACTTAATATAATACAATATGAAGATTGTTGTCAACAATAATTATTTTATTTTTAATGCATTACACTAATACTCAAAATAATTTTAATAACATTTTAATGATTTTTCTTGCCTACTTAATGAAGTGAGCGCCCCGGCTCATACGGTTTTTGAATGCGGATTGAGCCACTATGAATGCCGTCCTGACTCCGTTTCTAAGATTGATCACCATAGGAACAAGGTGTGCCCTTCTGTAAAAATCGTCTATCCTGTTCTTGAGATAGCCAAGATCTGATTTTGCCCTCTCCAGTCTCCTGACAGTACGTATGATACCCACGTAATTCCACATGGTGGATTTTATACTTACCCAGTCCTGCTGGATAAGCGCCGGGTCAACCTCTTCTTCCCGTTCCGGAAAACGCCATGGCGGGATTTCAGATTCTTCATACGGTTTTTTATCATCAAAGTGTTCAACTATATGTTGAGCAGATCTTATTCCCCACACCAGTCCTTCAAGGAGCGACGTGGAAGCAAGTCTGTTGGCGCCATGTATGCCCGTTGCCGTCACCTCCCCGGCAGCATAGAGATTATTGAGAGATGTCCTTCCCCAGACATCCACCTGGACACCACCGCAACTGTAGTGAGCGGCAGGCACAACCGGAATAGGCACCTTCTGGATATCAATATCAAGCGACAGACAGCGTTTATAAATAGTGGGAAAACGTTTCTTGATATTGATATCCGTATAAGAGGCAATATCGAGATAGACGTATGAATCTCCTCTTTTTATCATCTCTTCATATATTGCCCGTGACACCTCGTCTCTCGGCGCAAGATCGCCCAAAGAAGAATATTTGTCCATGAAAGGTACATCGTCTTTTGTTTTAAGCTTTGCGCCCTCACCCCTCAGCGCCTCTGAAATAAGAAATCCGTCGGCGTCCTTATGAAAAAGACTTGTTGGATGGAACTGAATGTACTCCATATTGATCAGTCTGGCCCCTGCCCTGTCGGCCATTGCAAATCCGTCGCCTGTTGCACTGGAAGGATTTGTGGTGTGGAGATAGATTCTTCCGAGACCTCCGGCTGCAAGGATCGTATAGGTCGAGAATATCCTCTCCACATGCTCACTTTCGTTATTCAGCACATATGCGCCTATACACTGCGGCTCCATATACAACGCCAGCGGACTGGTCGAATGATGCGGTATGGTAAGCAGGTCTACTGCGGTATAATTTACAAAAACTCTTATTTTTTCTATCTCCATCACCTTTTTTACAAGGGCTTCTTCAATTGACTTTCCCGTGGAATCCATACAATGGAGAATCCTTCTTTTCGAATGACTTGCCTCCCTTGCATATTCATATCCTGCCTCCTCGGAACGCGAAAAAGGGACACCTATTTTTTTTACCAGAAAAGCATCCACCAGGGATGGCCCTTCGTGGGCAACCACTTTAACCGCCTCAAGGTTTGAAATTCCATCCCCGGCCTGCATAATATCGTTTATAAGGTATTCCGGGGAGTCATCCCTTCCCATAGAGACAATCCCACCCTGAGCATGGTATGTATTCGATTCCTCAAGGGTTGACCCCTTTGTGACAATGATTACATCGAGCCCTGAATCTGCGGCGGTAATGGCCGCCGAAAGGCCGGCTATACCCGAACCGATAATGAGAACATCACAATAATGTCTGTTATCTTTATTCATTTTATTTAATCTCCAGCATTCTTTTTAAGGCCAGCCTTGCATGTTCCGTATACGTTCCATCCACAAGAACCGGATTGACAACCCTTCCTTCGACCAGATTTTCAAGCACACGAAGGAGCTTTTCCGGCGTAATCTTTGCCATCTCCCTGCAGCCTGAACCCAAAAGGGGAATAATAAGCTTATCCGGATTTTCTTTTTTAATCCTGTTTACAAAGTTAATCTCCGTTCCAATTGCCCAGCTTGAGCCTGGGGCCGATTTTTCTACAGTATTCTTAATAAAGCTCGTTGAACCCGCCAAATCGGAAACGTTAACGGTATCCGGAGTACATTCGGGATGCACAATTACCTTTATGCCTTCATATTGCCTTCTTATTGCCTCCACATGGGACGGTAAAATAACCGTATGAACTATGCAAAATCCTCTCCACAAAAAAATCCTGGCATTGTTCATGGATGCTCCATTCCTGGTGTTGTCGGTCTCGTAGGGATCCCAGAGAAACATCTCTTCGTCGGATATACCCATGGTGTGCGCCATGTTTCTTCCAAGGTTTTCATCCGGAAAAAAGAAAGGGACTGCATTTCTGGAAAAGACATGTTCCATGACCTTTTTAGCATTGGCTGATGTACACACAAGCCCTTCGTTTTTACCGCAAAAGGCCTTTAAATCGGCATTTGAATTAACGTACACAACGGGGATAATCCTTTTCCCTGTCTTTCCCAGGGTAACCCATGCCTTTTCAACATCATCTATATTCGCCATCTCTGCCAGAGGGCATCTCGCTTTTGTTTCCGGATGAAACACCATCTGTTCAGGACTGCATATGATTCGCGCCATTTCAGCCATAAAGGATACGGAACAGAAGATGATATAATGTGCATCTTTCTGTTTTGAAGCGGCCTGGGCAAGCAGTAAAGAATCTCCAATAAAATCTGCTGATTGTATAATGTCGTCATTTTGATAGAAATGCGCCAGTACAACCAGGTCACTGCCAAGTTTCTTTCTGGCAGCCTTTATCCTTTCCAGTATTTCTGTTTTTGTTGGTTGCGGTTTACTCATCATCTACGAAACTCCTTCGTGGAGCAAACTTATGTCGAGCGATTTAAAAGAATGTGTCAACGCCCCTATTGAGATAAAATCGACACCAGCTTTCGCAATTTTCTTTATGCTTTCTATGTTTACGTTCCCGGACACTTCAACGGGAATCCTTTTGTTCACGAATAAAACTGCCGTCTTTATCCCTTTTGTATCCCAGTTGTCGAGCATTATACGATCTACTTCTTCCTTTAATGCCTCCTCTAACTCCACCATGTTTTTTACTTCTACCTCTATAGGCACCTTTGATATGTCGCGGATCTTCCTTACTGCATCTTTTATGGAGCCCGCAGCAGCTATATGGTTCTCTTTAATAAGGGCCATTTCACTGAGATTGCTCCTGTGATTATAGCCTCCACCCATTCTCACCGCATATTTTTCCTTTTCCCTGTGGCCAGGGGAAGTCTTTCTTGTATCAAGTATCTTAACTCCGGTGCCTTCAACGGCCTCAACAAACTTCCCCGTTAAAGTGGCTATGCCTGAAAGTCTCTGCAGAAAGTTCAAGGCAACCCTTTCACCCGTCAATATTGCACGTGTCTTTCCTTTAATAATGGTGATTATGTCGCCCTTCTTCACATGCTCCCCGTCTTTTTTCCATTCTTCGTATACCAATGTATCGTCAAGCTCCCTGAAAACTTCTTTTGCGATAGACTGGCCCGCAATGACACCATCCTCTTTTGCAACAATTCTGGCCCTTGAAACATGCATTTCAGACACTATGGCATCTGTGGTAATATCCCCGGTACCAATATCTTCTGTCAGATAATATTTTATGCTGTTCTTCATAGAATTATTTATTATAAGGTTGTATAGAAATTGAGTCAATCAAAGACTGCTATTCTTTTAAAATAGTTTTGTAATCATACTCAATATATGTCATATCTATATAGAATCTCAGATTCAAAAATAAAATTCAACTTTATTGAAAATGTAAATACGGAGGTATAGATATGAAATTTTTTATAGACACGGCAAACATTGAAGAGATCAAAAAAGGGATTGAAATGGGGCTTGTCGATGGCGTTACAACCAACCCTTCATTGCTCTCAAAGGAAAAAAAGGATCCACAGACAGTAATTAAAGAAATCTTATCCGTTGTAGAAGGGCCTGTAAGCCTGGAGGTTGTGGCCACAGACTCCAAAGGTATGGTCGGGGAGGCAAGAAAGCTTGCATCATTAGGCCCTAATGCTGTTATCAAAATCCCCATGACTGAGGAAGGGGCCAAAGCAGTAAAAACACTCTCACAGGAAGGCATAAAAACAAACGTAACATTGATATTCCAACCTGTTCAGGCGCTTATTGCTGCAAAAGCGGGGGCAAGTTACGTAAGTCCCTTCATCGGGAGACTCGATGACATTTCCCAGAGAGGCATGGGCATTATTGAAGATATAGCGACAATCTATTCAAATTACGGGTTTGAAGCAGAGATCATCGTTGCAAGCATCCGCAATCCCGTTCATGTCCTTGATGCAGCGCTTATTGGCGCTGACATAGCCACCATACCCTTTAACGTTCTCTCACAGCTCATCAAACATCCATTAACTGACATAGGACTTGAGAAGTTTTTGAAGGATTGGCAATCGATAAAACAGTAGATAGTAGATAGAATAAACCCAAATCTGTCATTGGGAAGGTGTCGGGGTATCCCGGAGCAAACCGTCATGAGGCGAGGAAGCTCGGTCTTTTGCGTATGCAAAAGTTCCGAAGCCGAACGCGAGTGAATGGAGTCGCCGGAGCGGAATGAACGTGTTTGCGAGGGATTATCCGACACCGATAGTGATTCTAACGATAAATCTGGGTTTAGTACTATTCACTGTTCACTATTCGCTATTCACTGCTCTATTAAATATTTTTCCGATTATCTATCGAGCTTTTTATGGTGAGTGGGTCTATGTAAACAATATCTCCACCGACAGGAATGCCTGAAGCAATTCTTGTAATCCTTACATCAAGTGATTTTAGAATCTCGCTTATATAGTGGGCAGTTGTATTACCTTCTATGTTGGGATTAGTGGCAATAATCACTTCCTTGATTTCTTCCCTGATAATCCTCTCATGCAATTCTTTTATCCTCACGTCATCGGGACCAATGCCCTCTATAGGGTTTATAACACCGTGAAGAATATGGTATTTATAATGACCTGGATTGGCCGATTCTACCACCATCATATGTGATGATTCTTCGACAACACAAATAATAGACCTGTCCCTCCGGGGGTCAGTACAGATTACGCAAGGATCAACATCCGTAATATTGAAGCAGACACTGCAAAGTTTTATTTTTTCTTTAACATCGAGAAGGCTTTCTGAAAGTTCAGATATATAAAACCCCTTGGAATTGAGAAGAAAAAAGGTGAGTCTTGTAGCGGTTTTCCTGCCAATGCCAGGCAACTTTGTAAGGTTTTCAATCAACCGCTCGATTGGTCCGGGATAATACAATCTATACCCCGAACGGCATTTGCATACCACCAAGCCCGGTAATCTTCGCCATCTCTTCCTGCATCATATCTTTTGATTTATTGAGACCTTCGTTGATAGCTGCAACGATAAGGTCTTCCAGGAGTTCTTTGTCCTTTTCTTCCCATATTTCGTCGGAAATCTTTAATGAAATCAGATCCTGTTTTCCATTTACCACACAAGAGACCATACCTCCGCCGGATTGGGCTTCAACGGTTTTGTCGCCCATTTCTTCCTGCATCTTTTGAAGCTTCTCCTGCATCTTTTTTGCCTGGCTTAATAGTTGACCAAAATTCTTTGACATATCCCCTCCTTCTTCATACTTTAAATAAGGAATCTGCCTCTTTCACATAATCCTCGAGCATATCCTTTTTCTTCTCTGTTGCACCTTTAAAAATTAATCCCATTTCGTTGCCAAAAAATATCTTCGAATACTGTCTTATATCATCCTTCAAGCTGGCATCTTCTTTGATGAAATTATAGTTTTTGTCAATAAATACAACTATATTGGCACCATCTATCTTAATTTCAAGGGACTGCAGGATGCTACTCATAAAGGGCTTCTTCTGTTTCAGATACTCAATAAACCCTTTCAAATCCTTCTTAAATTGAGGTTCGGGTGGATTATGCTCCTCTACAAGTTTATCATATTTATCATGCACAGACCCCTCTGTATGCTCGTGCTTACTTAAACTGTCAATCATTTTCTCCACATCTCTCAGTTTTGAGATGTTGTAGAGGTTGATATAGAGTATCTCCAGGGAAATCCTCTGGAAAATCCCTTTAAACATGTCCTCTGATCTCAGCATATAGTTCAGCATATTTTGAATCTCATAATATTCAATACCTTTTAACAGTTCCGCTATTTTACGATATTCTTCCTCTCCCATATAAAAAAAGGGGGGGATGCTGCCGTATACCTTGAGTATCATCATGTTTCGCAAAAAAGATATAAGACCTTCGTATACCTGATAGGTATCATAACCATCATTCAATGTCTTCTCAATAATCTCAAGACCGGCCTTCAGGTTTTCGTCCAGAATAGATTTGATGAGGTCGTACAGGATTTCTTTTTCTACAATACCAATTACACTTATAACATCCTTTTCGGATATAAAGTCACCGCTATAGGCAATAATCTGATCTAACAGAGATTCGGCATCTCTCATACTCCCGTCTGCCTCGACTGCAATATGGCTGAAGGCGCTCTCATCATATTTTATCTTTTCGTCCTCGCAGATCAACTTCAACTGGTTCACTATCTCCCTCTCCGAAATCCTCTTGAAGTCAAAACGCTGACACCTGGACATTATCGTGTAAGGAATCTTCTGCGGCTCCGTAGTTGCAAGAATAAAGATATTGTTTCCGGGAGGCTCTTCGAGGGTTTTCAAAAAGGCATCTCTTGCCTGCGGTGTCAACATATGTGCCTCATCGAGAATATATAGCTTGTAAGTGCCCTTCATGGGCATATACCTGACGGTTTCGGTGAGCTCTCTGATGTCGTCAATTCCTCTTGTGGATGCCGCATCTATCTCAATAACATCAACAAAGCTGCCGTTATCGATCGCAGTGCAATTTTCACATATGCCGCAAGGCTCTTCTTTTGGCCCGCCAATACAGTTCATCGCCTTAGCAATGATCCTTGCAAGGGATGTTTTACCAACACCCCTCGGGCCGGTAAAGAGGTAGGCATGCGCTACCCTGTTGTGTTTAATCGAGTTCTTTATTGTTGTGACAATATGAGGTTGACCTACAACATCTTCGAAACGCTTTGGTCTCCACCTTCGTGCAATGACAGTGTAGTTCATTCCTCAAAACCCCTTGCGAATTGCAAGTATGAGTAAATTCTGTATTTTAATTCTACATTCATAATTCTACATTCTACATTTTAAAGACCAGGCTACCTGCGGCACACGAATCAGTTACTACCGCTGCTTCCTTCCGGACCTGACGGGGTTCATAACCTCCACGTTGCGCAGGGCCTGGCGAATTTTTCACAATTTTTTATGGCGGAGAGACAGGGATTTGAACCCTGGGTGCGCGTTTTAGCACGCACACACGATTTCCAGTCGTGCTCCTTCAGCCTCTCGGACATCTCTCCGGGTTACATTTTATATCATACTCCACCGGAAAGAGACAAGGTAATTTAGAAAACAGGGGTCAAGGGGTCGAGAGGCGGGGTTCAAGGGGCCAAGGGTTCAGGGTTACTTCAGTGAATAGTCGTTTAAAAACAGTCGATAGTCGTTAGTGAACAGTGAATAGTCTGGACTCCTGCTTCCGCAGGAGTGACGGAAAAAAAGCAGGAGTGACGGGAAAAAGGTTTTACTATTCACTATTCACTACCTTTTACCTTTCACTTTTCACCTTCCACCTTTCACCTTGCACATTATACCCGAACATTATATATGTATAATTGATGCATAAAACAAAAACCATCCGCTTTATTCTTTTTGTATTCGTTGCCGGTTTAGGCGGGATTGTTGCGCAGACGATACTTCTAAGGGAGTTGCTCGTCCTCTTTTCCGGGAATGAATTATCAATAGGGGTCATAATCGGCTCCTGGGTCATATGGGAAGCCATCGGTGCATTTATCGGCGGCACATGTAACCGCAAGGACAACCCTGAAATACTTGTATTTTCAATAATCCTCTTCTCAGTGCTATTCCCCGCAAGCATCTATCTGACCCGTGTCTTTAAAGTAATTCTCTCTATCCCCCCCGGAGTAGGAGTGGGGCTTCTCCCTGTTTTTTACTCTTCTTTTCTCATTCTTCTTCCAACAGGAATCCTCCATGGTTTCTTTTTTACCCTGGCGTGTTCAATCCATAATCAACTGACCGGCAAAGGGGCATCATCAGTGGGAAAAGTCTATTTCTATGAGATGCTCGGAACGATTGCGGGGGGAATACTGGTAAGCTATATCTTTATTCCATATTTCAACTCATTTCATGTTGCCCTCGTTGTAGCCTTGTTGAGTACAGTATCCTGCATGATTTTCATGCTGCATGTTTTTAAAGAAAATAAAACAGGGCAATCAGGCGGTAGGAAGGCGGGATTGTTTATATTCACCCTTATGCTCTCGGTTTCCACTTTCATTGCCTTGCTATATGATATTGACGATACACTCCACTCTACCTCCATCAAGAAACAATGGCCACAACAAAACGTGGTCTTTTATGAAAATTCCGTCTATCAGAATATAGTTGTAATCCAAAATGAGAACCAATACACCTTTTTCACTGACGGCATCCCATTCATAACCACGCCCGTACCTGACATTGCCTTTGTGGAGGAATTCGCCCACTTTCCTCTCCTTACCCATCCCCATCCTGAAAACGTTCTCATCCTTGGCGGAGGCGCAGGCGGTCTCATTAACGAAATACTCAAACACCCCACTGTAAAAAAGGTGGATTATGTCGAGATAGACCCTGCCCTCCTCAAGACAATCAGAAGATTTTCAACACCGCTTACAGAAACAGAGTTGAATAATCCCCTTGTCAGGCTTCATTACATAGACGGGAAAATATTCCTCAAAGAAACGAAAGATAAATATGATGTTGTGCTGATAGGATTGCCCCCGCCATCGACACTTCAGACGAACAGATTCTATACACAGGAATTCTTCACTATGGTAAAGTCCATTTTGAAAACCGACGGGATACTCGCCCTTACCATGCCGGGCTCTCAGACTTACTACAGCAGCGAGTTGAAGGAGCTCAACACAAGTATCATTGAAACACTCAAGTCCGTATTCGCATACGTCTTTGTCCTCCCCGGTGATTACAACCTTCTTCTCGCTTCGCATTCGGATATAGTGACAGAAATATCCCCTTCCCTTCTTTACAAAGCATTGAGCCGGCAGCGTATAGAGACAAAATTAATAACCCTTCCACACCTCAATTACCGGTTTGAAAAAAGGTGGCAGGAGTGGTTTGCCTCTGCCATAGAGGATTCAAAAGCATCAGTGAACAGGGATTTTTCTCCAAAAGGTCTCTATTATACTATTGCCTATCAGAACCTGCTCTTTTCTCCATCGCTCAAGTCTGTTTTCGATTCAGCAAAACACATCAATTTCACCTCCTTGCTTATTTTCATTTCTGCTGTTTTTCTGTTGTTCCTTCTTCTCAGGAAAAAGTTCACATACATCGGCATCCCCTATGCAATCACCACAACAGGCTTTGCCGTAATGGTTTTCGAGCTTGTTTTGATGTTTGGTTTTCAGATATTTTACGGGTATGTCTTCTACGAAATAGGGATTCTCATCACTGTTTTCATGGGAGGCATGGCTGCCGGGAGTCTTATTGTAACCTATCGCGACAGGCGGATCGGCGCACAAGAATTATCTCTCATGAAGACTCTCGATGCTGCAATGGTAATGTTTTCACTCCTCCTCATGCTTATATTTTCCTTTCCTGAAAAATTATCCTCCATATCACCCGTTGCCATCCGGCTCATATTTTATATCCTGCTCATGATCTCAGGTTTTTTTGCCGGTATGCAATTCCCGCTTTCCAATGCAATCTATCTGAATCGTACCGGTCACGAAGGTTTAGGTAACACTCAACCGGTCGGCAGAACTGCGGGGATGCTCTACGGTGCAGACCTTGTTGGCGGGTGCCTCGGAGGCATTGTTGGAGGACTCATCGTTCTTCCCGTGCTCGGCCTTCTCCAGGGCTGTCTTCTCCTTGCCGTTCTAAAGGCAACAAGCCTGATCCTCCTGTACACTTTTCCAAAGAAATAGTGGTCGTTTTCCTATACAAATCCTATGAATCTTGATAATATCAAACAACATTTAAAAGAGAGGCATTCATTATGCGTTCCATCTTTTCTCTGGAATAACGGGGGATTATGATGCACACTCCTGTAAGAATAAATAATGATAATTTTTGTATTGTGTAGTAAAATTTGCCTCATTACGTCAAGGCATTTGCCGTAATCCTGTTGAAACAAACGGACAATTTCTTGAGTAGAATGAAAACCCGGAGACGGGAATAAATCTGGTGCGCTGATGGTCGACACAATATTTTTTTTGAAAAAAATTGTTTCCCCCCTTTTTCTGCCCTTGCCCATCGTGTCAATCTTGATAGTGAGCGGCTTGATCCTCCTGTGGGCAACTAAGAAGCAATTTTTAGGTAAAATCTTCGTTACCCTGGGAACGAGCCTGCTCCTACTGACAAGCTTCGGATTTCTGGCAGACCAGCTTACGACATCTCTCGAAAACCGTTATCTCCCTTTACTCAATGTTAAAGATATTCAAAAGGCCAAAGACATTAAATGGATTGTGGTGCTGGGAGGCGGCAACCTGCCCGATCCACGTTTGCCCCTTTCCAGTCAGCTTGGTTCGGCGTCGCTGACTCGCCTCTTAGAAGGGGTAAGCCTCCACCGTCAACTCCCCGGTTCAAGGCTCCTTCTTTCCGGCGGAGCCGTATTTCAGGACACACCGGAGGCCGAAACGCTTGCGAAGACAGCCCTGTTGATGGGGGTAAAAGAAAACGATATGGTCTGTGAAAATAAATCCCGGGATACGGCCGATCAGGCAAAATGGATCTCAAGCATCGTTGGCCATAGTCAATTCATTCTCGTGACCTCGGCCATCCACATGCCCCGGTCCATAGCCCTTTTTCGCAAATACGGTATGGACCCGATCCCCGCGCCAACCAACTACATGGTCGTCAAACAATCGCAATTCCATCCCGGGATGTTCTTTCCTAGCGCCAGTTCCCTGGGAATGTTGGAAGCGGCCAGCCACGAATATCTGGGCATGATCTGGTTGCATGCTCAATAAGACCTAAAAAAAACCGTCTTGAATAGTGAATAAAAGGTGGCATGTTACTGACAGGAATTTGCTTTTTGGCATGACATAAGAATAATAGAAGAAAAACAATTTCTCAATACGAAAGTACCGAATTATGGTTAAAAATCCGATAACGGGAAGTTATCTGAGGTATTTTCTCTGTGTTCAGAATGTAGTATAATATTATACGGATAGTGCCATGATAACCAGAAGAGACTTTTTGAGAATTGCCCTGCTCGCCCCCGTTGTATTGAAGAGTATGCCGGGTAAGCTTTACGCCGACACGAAACCCCAGCTCAAAGAAGCCCTATATTATCAAAGGCTCGACGACAAAAAGATGACTGTATCATGCCAACTGTGTCCACGTGGATGTATTATTCCGGAAGGTGAAACCGGTTTCTGCCGTGCGAGAAAAAATGTAAGGGGCATACTGCTCTCCCTTGGATATGCGCAACCCTGTGCGATCCACATCGACCCCATCGAGAAAAAACCATTTTATAATTTTTATCCAAAGAGCATGAGCTTTTCTATAGCGAGTGCCGGCTGCAATCTGAGGTGCAAGTTCTGTCAGAACTGGCAGATATCTCAAGTTTCCCCGCTCGATACCGTAAACCAGTACAGTCTGCCGGATAAAATTGTATCAACTGCAAAATCAAGCGGATGCAGAAGCATAGCCTATACCTACACAGAGCCGACAAATTTCTTTGAATACATGCTTGATACAGCAAAGCTTGCAAGAAGTAACGGCATTCTCAACGTGAACCATTCAAACGGTTACATCAACCCGGAACCGCTGAAAGAACTCTGCAAATACCTCGATGCGGCGAATATCGACCTAAAGGGGTTCAGCAACGATTTTTATAACAGAATCTGCGAAGCCGAACTAAATCCGGTGCTTGAAACGATAAAAACACTCAAGAAATCAGGGGTATGGGTGGAGATAACAAATCTTGTCATCCCTGGTTACAACGATGATATGAAGATGATTACAAAATTATGTGAGTGGGTAAAAAACGATGTAGGTGCGGACACGCCTGTCCATTTTTCCCGTTTTTACCCCATGTATAAAATGACCGGTGTTGCCCCCACCCCGGTGAGCACGCTCGAGAAAGCACGGGAAATTGCCATAAAAACAGGGCTCCATTACCCATATGTGGGAAATGTCCCCGGTCATCCGGGAGACAATACATACTGTCCCAACTGCAAAAAGATGCTGGTAAAAAGGGCCGGATACAGCATTCTTGAGAACGCGGTAAAGAATGGAAAATGCAAATATTGCGGGACAAAGATAGGAGGAATATGGGGATGAAAACAGTTTTGAGTTTTGAGTTTCGAGTTTTGAGTTATAAACACCTTATCATTGCCCTTGGCATATTTTTCATATTTTTTGTCTCAACCCTCTGCAATGCTGAGGAGGGGCAGCAGAAAGTAAAAAAACCGGCTTTTGCAGGGTCTTTTTATCCGGCGGACAAGCATCAACTGGAGAAAAAGATAGATGGGTATCTCAAAGAGGCTGAGGCAAAGAGTGAAAAGATTCCTTCACAGATTTTTGGTGTTATTTCTCCCCATGCAGGATACGAGTATTCAGGACAGGTTGCAGCGTACGGATATAACCAGATAAAAGGAAAAGATTACAAAACCGTGATTATTATCGGGTCGAGTCACCAGGTGCCTTTCAAGGGAATCTCGATTTACCCTTCAGGCTCCTGGGAAACCCCACTCGGAAATGTCCAGATAGACCGGAAGATTGCACAATATCTCATGGATAACTGCAAATCCGTAAAGGTCTATCCCGCGGCCTTTGTCCGTGAGCATTCCCTGGAGGTACAGGTGCCTTTCCTCCAGCGCTCTCTTAAATCATTTAACATTGTACCTCTGGTTACCGGGTCTCTTGATGGAGATGACTATAAAAACCTTTCCGATGCCCTCCTGAAACTCCTCAAACAAAACCCGAAAGACATCCTCATTGTTGCATCCTCCGACATGTCCCACTATCACTCTTATAACAAAGCGTCCCAAATGGACAAACTCGCCTTAAAAGACATGGAAGAACTTGGTATCGAAAAACTCTTTGAAAATCTTTACAATGGGAATTGCGAATTGTGCGGCGCCCCCGGTGTGATTACCCTCATGATGGTAGCCTCGAAGCTGAACGCCCGGGCGAAAACCCTTTATTATGCAAATTCCGGCGATGTGACACGTGATAAAGACAGGGTTGTGGGATACGGGGCCGTTGCCTTTATGTATCCCGACAAAAGCGACTCCGCTCTGAGCAAGCAAGAACAGAATACATTACTTATGATTGCCCGCAAAACCCTCGATGAATATATCTCAAAGGGCAATATCCCGCAGTTTGATATTAAAGCAGGCAAGCTCCTTGAAAAAAGAGGGGTCTTTGTTACGCTTACAAAAAATCATGACCTCCGCGGGTGCATTGGATATATTGTGCCGGTTGCACCATTATACAAAGCAGTTATAGAAATGACGGTATCAGCGTCAACCAGGGACCCCCGCTTTCCTCCTGTTTCAAAAGGGGAATTGAAAGACATTAATATTGAAATATCAGCACTCACCCCTTTAAAACTTATCAATGATCCAAACAGTATCGAAGTTGGAAAACATGGTTTGTATATAACAAAAGGTAACTATTCCGGTCTCCTGTTGCCGCAGGTGGCCACAGAGCATAAATGGAACAGGGAAGAATTTCTCAGACAGACCTGCATGAAAGCCGGTCTCCCGTCAACGGCGTGGAAGGATAAAGGAACAAACATTTATACCTTCATGGCACAGATATTTTCTGAATAGCCCGACCGGCCTATGATAAAAGAAAGATACTTCACAGCCGGTTCTATCCATCAAAAGGCTGAAATAATGCTCTCTTCGCTCATGGAGTTCAGGAAAAGACATGATTTTGTGTTTAATCCTGAAGGGTCGGCATTATTAATTCTGGATATGCAAAAATATTTTCTGGAAGCATCATCACATGCATATATTCCCAGTGCCAGCGCGATTATTCCCGCCATAAAGACACTTATCCATTTGTATTCGGACAGGGGTCTGCCCCTCATATTCACCCGTCATATCAATACACCCGTCAACTCCGGGATGATGTCACGATGGTGGACGGATACGATCACAAAAGAAAACCCCTTGAGCGGCATCGCAGACAGCATGAATACTGAAAACGCTGTTGTGATTGATAAAGGCCAGTATGACGCCTTTTTTGAAACCCCCCTTGAATCCATCCTGAAGGGAAAAAACATCACCCGCATCATCGTTTGCGGGGTCATGACACATCTGTGTTGTGAAACGACGGCCCGCTCCGCTTTCACAAGAGGTTTTGAGGTCTTTTTCACGATTGACGGAACAGCCACATACAACAAACTGTTCCACATGTCTGCTCTTCTCAATCTCTCTCACGGTTTTGCCGTCCCTGTCCTTATGACTGAATTAATAGCATCTTTTGAGGTATACCCCTGAAAACCATTAATGTAGCCATCATCGGCGCCGGCCCTGCCGGTATTGCAGCATCAATACAACTCAAACGCTATGGAATCGACACTATACTCTTTGAAAAAAACGGTGTCGGGGGGCTGCTGCGGAACGCTAACTTTGTTGAGAATTATCCGGGGTTTCCTAAGGGGATTTCAGGCAGCCGCCTTGTCAACTCTTTCAAAAAACAATTGGAAGCCCTCTCGATAAATGTTCTCCTCGAAGAGGTTTTGAGGCTTGACCTCGAAGACAAAACGAAAAAAGGTTTCATTATAGAGACTGCCGCCGGGCTTTACAGGTCAAGCATGACAGTCATTACTACGGGAACAAAGCCAAAGAAGGCTGCATCCATTACGATACCGGACAACGTTAAAGGCAATATCTACTATGAAATCCTCCCTATTATTGCAACAAGAAGAAAGACGATCATTATTGCAGGTGGCGGAGATGCCGCCTTTGATTATGCCCTGAACCTCGGAAGATATAACGAGGTAATTATCCTCAACCGGACCGACAGAACAAGATGCCTCCCTCTTCTGCGGGAGAGGGCCTCCCTTCTGAAAAACATTACTTATCATGAAAATACCTTAATCTCAGGGGTTACACAATCGCCTGACCATGGATTGCATATCACATGTTTAATGCCCGGCGGTGTGGCCGCCTTTTCTGCCGATTATCTGATATTTGCCGTCGGTAGAGAGCCACAACTTGATTTTCTTGCTGAAAAAGTGAAGAATAGTATCCCCCCTTTGAAGGAAAAAGGGATTCTTTATTTCGCCGGCGATGTGCACAACGGTGATTTCAGACAGACCTCTATCGCTACAGGGGAGGGTATCATGACAGCCATGAAGATTCAGCGAATAATGAAGGAGGCACAAAAAGGATGAGGGTTGTTGCATCGGCAGGAAGGGAAGACGTCGCCCTTGTATATGTCATGGAATTCAAAAAAGACATGATGGTGGAGTGTGTGGAATCGATCCAGCCGCCATACCCGAGAGAGAAAAAGTGGGTTCTCATCGTTTCCACCATGTTCGGCTGTCCGGTGGGGTGTCTTATGTGTGATGCCGGTTCACATTACCGGGGAAGGCTTTCCAAAGAAGAGATGTTTGCCCAAATAGATTTTCTTATAAAAAAACGCTACGATAACGGGTCAATACCGGTGGATAAGCTCAAGATACAGTTCGCGCGCTTAGGTGAACCTTCATTCAACCCTGAGGTGCTCCGCGTCCTCGAAGAGCTTCCCCTGAAATATAATGCCCCGGGGCTCATGCCCTCTATCTCAACCGTTGCACCTTCCGGAACAGAGGAATTCTTTGAAAGCCTCATTGTTATCAAGGAGAAGCTTTATGACAGAGGCCGCTTTCAACTTCAATTCTCTATCCACAGCACCGACGATGCGTCAAGAAACCGGCTTGTCCCCGTTAAAAAATGGAGTTTTTCAGAGATATCAAGTTACGGGGAACGATTCTGCACAAACACCGACCGTAAAGTAACTCTGAACTTCGCTCTCGCAAATGACGTGCCTGTAGAGCCTGAAGTCCTTCTGCGCCATTTCAATCCTGAAAAGTTCCTGATAAAGATAACGCCTTTAAATCCGACATACCGGGTATCTGAGAACGGACTGTCTTCTTATATCGACCCCTATCGCAACGGTTTTGACTATGCAATAGTAAAAGAGTTGTCAGACTGCGGTTATGAGGTGATTGTCAGCATAGGAGAGGTGGAGGAAAACTTCATCGGCAGCAACTGCGGACAGTACATAACAAAGCATATGACGTCACAGAAACAGATGAACGAAGGTTATACCTATCACATTCAACAATATCCGGCAGTCTAATGGGTAGATTTGCAGATACGGCTAAAACCTTTGCAGGCGGCCAAAATAACTTCCTTCCCCTTTCATCTGACGACTTTAAAAAGAGGGGATGGGATGCACTTGATATAATCCTTATCACCGGCGATGCATATGTGGACCATCCATCATACGGTGCTGCCGTAATCGGGAGGGTATTGGAAAATGCCGGTTACAGGGTGGGTATTATTCCACAGCCCGATTGGAGAAAGCCCGACGATTTCGGGAAACTGGGGAAGCCCCGCCTCTTCTTCGGTATCACCGCCGGTAATATGGATTCCATGGTGGCAAACTATACGGCAAACAAGAGACCGAGACAAAAGGACGACTATTCTCCAGGAGGAAAGGCTGGTTTGCGCCCTGACAGGGCAACAATCGTTTATGCCAACCGGATCAGGGAAGCTTTTGGAGATATTCCGATAGTTATAGGGGGAATCGAGGCAAGTCTGCGGAGATTTGCTCATTACGACTGGTGGGATAATGCGGTGAGGCGGTCTATTCTCCTCGACTCGCGGGCAGACATCCTTGTTTATGGAATGGGTGAAAGACAGGTCGTGGAAATAGCGGAAAGACTGAGCAAAAGTGAAAACCTTTCAGGGATCAGGGGAACGGCCATTGTAACGTATAGCGGAGAGCCCCCGCTACGCGAGGACAAGCGTAGAGCGTTTAATTCCGTAGCCGAAGGCTTCAGCCTGCGTCATCCGAAGGACGTGGGACGTGGGACGTGGGACAGCGAGAAAGAAGAACCGGCGAAGCGGCGAACCGGCGATAACGAACTGGTAACACATGACGATTTACGATTTACGAGATACGATTTACGAGATACGGCAGTTGAGATTCCTTCCTATGAAGAAGTGAAAGAGGACAAAGAGAAATTCAATGAAGCCTTCAGGCTGATCTATCAAAATCAGGATCCATTCACCGGGAAAACTATCATACAAAGGTATGCTACAAGGTGTGTCATACAGTATCCGCCGCCCCTTCCCCTTACGGAATACCAACTGGACGCCATTTACGAGTTGCCTTACATGAAGAATCCGCATCCGTCCTATAAAGAAAAGGGTAGCATCCCTGGTTTCGAAACGGTCAGATTTTCCCTCATCTCTCACAGAGGATGCTGCGGCGAATGCAGTTTCTGCGCCCTCTCCATGCATCAAGGAAGGATTGTCCAATCAAGAAGCAAAAAATCTATTCTAAGAGAAGCAACATTACTTACAAAAAGAGAGGATTTCAGGGGCACCATTACCGACATAGGTGGTCCTACGGCCAATCTTTATAAGGCAAAATGCCCTTTATGGGACAGTAAAGGTGCCTGCCGGAACAAACAGTGTCTCATGCCGGAAAAATGCAAAAACCTGAAAACAGGATACAGAGATAGCATAGAATTATACAATGAAGTCCTTTCACTGCCAAAAGTAAAACATGTTTTTTTGGAGAGCGGGATCAGATACGACCTGCTCACAGATAATGATTCCACCGGATATTTTTCACATCTCTGCACATATCATATCAGCGGACAGATGAAGGTTGCCCCGGAACATACCGTCGATCGTGTCCTGAAATTAATGAACAAACCACCCTTCCACGTTTATGAGACATTTGCCAAACAATATATAGAAACAAACAGGCGGCTGAAAAAAGACCAGTATCTTGTTCATTATTTCATCAGTGCCCATCCGGGCTCAACATTGGAAGATACATTTGCCCTTTCACAATATCTTATGAAAAGAAAAATCCATCCTGAACAGATTCAGGATTTCATCCCCCTACCCCTCACCCTGTCAGGCTGTATGTACTACACAGAAAAACACCCTTTCACAGGAGAAAAGGTATATGTGGCAAAGACATTCCGGGAGCGTAAAATGCACCGTGCACTCATTCAATACAAAAATCCGAAAAATAAAAAGCTCATCGAAGAAGCAATGAAAATTTTGAAAAAGCGTAATAAAAGTAATTCAAAACTCTAAAAATATCTTATAATGATGGGGGAAGCTTCACAGGGACATCCAATATGAATTACGAGAATCTGACAAAAGATGAGCTTGTAAACGAATTATCAAAACTCCATCAGTGCGTTGTTGATTTTAAACACTCGGAGTCAGAACTGAAGGAGGCTGAAACCGCCCTCCGTCAAGCCGAAGAAAAGTATCGGAATATATACGAAAATGCCACCGAAGGTGTATTCCAGACAAGTCCTGACGGGCGTTTTATCAGCGCCAACCCCTCCCTTGCCCGCATTCATGGCTATGATTCCCCCGAAGATCTCATCAATTCAGTAGATGACATGGCTCATCAGCTCTATGTAAGCCCTGAAAGGCGTGCAGACCTCATCAGGCTCCTCCAGAAATACGGCGCTGCCCAGAACTTTGAAGTTCAGATGTACCACAAGGATAGAACACTGCAATGGATTTCAATAAACGTAAGGGTCGTAAAGGACAAGGACGGAAAAGTCCTTTTCTATGAAGGCACCATGCAGGACATCACTCAGCGGAAGATTGCCGAGCAGTCCCTCAAGGAGAGTGAGGAGCGTTACAGGACCGCCATTGAGCATTCCAACGACGGTGTTGCCATTATACATGGAAACATCAACCAGTATGTAAATAGAAGATTCATTGAAATGTTTGAATATGAAAGACCTGAAGAGATAATCGGTAAACCGGTCATGATGGTGGTTCATCCTGACGACCTTGAAAGGGTAACCAGCATTAATAGAAAAAGGCAGAAAGGTGAACCCGTTCCGTCACGATATGAATTCAAGGGTATTACCAGGAACAAAAAAACCATCTACATTGAGGTTTCAGCCACAAGCACTACTTTCCGCGGGGAACCCGTTTATCTTATTTACATGAGAGATATCACCGAAAGGAAGCAAGCTGAGGATGCCATCAGAAACGAAAGAAACAGGTTTCAGACCCTATCCGAGAATGCCCCTTTCGGTATAGCCATGATCGATAAGGAAGGATACTTTACCTACATCAACCCGAAATTCATTGAAATCTTCGGCTATACGCTGAAAGATATACCTACAGGGAAAATGTGGTTCAAAAAAGCTTATCCGGACAGGAATTATCAAAAGAAGGCTATTCTTGATTGGATAGACGACGTTGAAAACACAAAGCCAGGCGAAAAAATGCCGAGGACTTTCGATGTAACCTGCAAGGACAATACGGTGAAAACAATCAATTTCATTCCTGTCATGCTCAGCACAGGCGAACTCATTATATCCTTTGAAGATATTACCGGACGTATAGAAGCACATAATGCCCTTATCAAGTCTCACAAAGAACTCGAAAACCTCAACAGGGCAAAAACCAAGGCCGTTAATCATATCTCACACGAGCTGAAAACGCCCATTGCTGTCATTCAGGGAAACATTCGCATTCTGAGACGCAAGCTTGAAACCATGTCGCTTATAACACATTTTCAGGGACTCATTGAGCCTCTTGAACGGAATCTGGAGCGCCTTTTTAATATCTCGCGGGAAACCGATGAAATATTCAATGTATCCCAGGAACTTGAGGCGCTTGTTATTCTCGATGACATTGACCGCCTCTGGCAGCATATGGAAGTTTTATCCGAAATACCGTCTAACATTCGTTCTCACTGGGAAGCGCTCAAAGACTGGACAAGTCATCATCTTTCCGGCAGCACACAAAATTTTCAATCCATCGACCTGTCTCCCTTTATTCAGTCTGTCCTCGAAAAGATGAAACACCTCTTTGCCCACAGGCATATCCGTTTTCAGATAGACGGGGAAAATTTCCTCTTCATTTCCATGGACCCCGTTATTTTAAGGGACATCGTTGAAAGTCTTGTAAAGAACGCCATCGAAAATACCCCTGATGGCGGAATCATTGTAATTACAATGGAACAAAAAAAAGATAAAATTTGGCTTCATATTACAGATTATGGGGTTGGCATTACAGAAGAAAACCAGCAGTACATATTTGACGGTCTTTTTCATACAGAGGAAACTGAATCGTACAGTTCCAAAAAACCTTATGATTTTGGAGCCGGTGGTAAAGGGCTCGAACTGCTCAGAATGAAAATCAACGGACGGCGGTTTGGTTTTGACATATCCTGCAAAACCCAGCGGTGTATCTATATCCCTTCTGACCAGGACATTTGTCCGGGAAACATTTCTCTGTGTCAGCATTGCAAATCTCCTGATGACTGTAAAAATTCCGGAGGAACCACCTTTTCTGTATCATTCCCGATTGGAACCGATTGAAAATTTAGAATTTAATAAACCCGAAAAATGAATAAACTTACTTAACATAACATTTTATACCAATTCGGATTCAAAGATAGCACCCAGAAGGTACCCGGGCGAGGAGGAGGAGGCGACGGAGGCGTACATTTTGGTACGTCAAGGAGATGACGACGAAGTCAACAAAGTTATATGAATGAAGGCGAATTGGTATTAAACAAAGAAGATACGATCACAGTTGAAATAACCGATATGGCCTTTCCGGACGGTTACGGAGTCGCAAAGCATGAAGGACTCGTTATTTTTGTTCCTGATTGTGTTCCCGGTGACATCGTAAAAATAAAGATTGTAAAAACCAGTAAAAAGTTCGCCTATGGAAAGGTCCTCGAAATTGAAACCCCCTCCCCTTTCAGGGTCACCCCTGCATGCCCTCATTCTGATATATGCGGCGGCTGTACCATGCAAAACCTCTCATATGAAAAACAGCTTCAGGTTAAAGAAAATTATTTAAAAGAATCCCTGAAAAGGATTGGGAGAATCGATATTGCAAACGTCAGAATCTCATCTATTGCTCCATCGCCGGACATACATTTCTATAGAAGTAAAATCGAACTTGCCTTCGGCGAAGATGAGCATGGCATCATACTCGGTATGCGGAAAAGGGTTCCATTATCCGGGAAATATGCATGGGATGTGACGCCCCTCGTGAAATGCGATATCTTTAGTGACATAATTCAAAAAATTATACCGCTCTTTAGAGGCTTTGCCGGCAAGAACAACCTTTCCGCCTACAACCCGCTCACCGGTAAAGGTTTCCTGAGACATCTCATCCTGAGAGAGGCAAAATCTACCGGCAATATGATGGCTATCATCGAAACAGCGAAGGGCAAGCTGCCTGATACGACAGAACTCTGGCAAACCCTTGTACAGGAAATCCCGAACATAAAAACCCTTTACAGGATCATAAACAACCAGCCCGGGGATGTCATTCACTATGAAAGGTCTTCCAGGTTTTTCGGCGAATCATATATTACAGAATCGATGGGGGGCATAAGTTTCCGGATTTATCCCGAATCGTTTTTTCAACCCAATCCGAAGGCTGCTCACCTTTTATACTCCAGATTAGCGGAGTTTGTGCAACATGAAACCAATCCCCCCTC
>JAPLKA010000048.1 GCA_026388315.1 Pseudomonadota bacterium
GCCGGGGAGGGCAATTCCACAGATGCCGGGAAACGCTTTGCCTATGTGGATCCACGAAACCAGTCCGTTCAGAAGGAGATGGAACTCGTATTTACTGATTATCTCAGAAAGATAGTGGCATATCTTCCGGCAGACGGTCTGAGAAAGGCCGACAATGAATCACAGCCTTTTTCCACAGAGGCATCAATAATCATACCCGTAAAGAACCGTAAAGAAACAATTTCTGATGCCGTGAAAAGCGCTTTTTCGCAGGAAACGGATTTTCCTTTCAATGTCATCGTTGTGGACAATCACTCCACAGATGGGACAACGGCTGTCCTCTCAGGTCTGGCCACGCAATATCCAGCCCTGAAACTTGTCATCCCCGCGAGGACCGATCTCGGCATCGGCGGATGCTGGAACGAAGCCATTTACAGTGAGGCTTGCGGGCGCTACGTGGTTCAGCTTGATTCTGATGACCTCTATGGCGGTACCGACACCCTCCGGAAAATCGTCGACATGCTCCGTGAGGGAAACTACGCAATGGTAATCGGTTCATACGCCATTGTCAATTTCAATCTTGAAGTTATTCCACCGGGGCTCATCGACCATTCCGAATGGACTTACGATAATGGTCACAATAATGCCTTGCGTATAAACGGTCTTGGCGCCCCGCGGGCATTCAGCACCAGCCTGATGCGCAAGACAGGATTTATGAATGTAAGCTATGGTGAGGATTATGCGGCGGCACTTCGGATCTCACGGGAATACCGGATCGGGAGAATTTATGAGAGTCTCTACCTTTGCAGGCGCTGGGAGGGAAATACCGATGCGGGGCTTTCTGTAGAAGAGACAAACCGTAACGACGCCTTTAAGGATAAGGTCCGGACTGATGAAATTCTCGCGAGGCAGGAGATGAAAGAAGGGTTCAAGGGGTCGAGGGTTCAAGGGGCCAAGTGAGATGCTTAAAATGATTAACTCGTAAAAAGCCCCGAAACCGTTACTCCGGTGAAGCTTGTCCTCGAATGGTCCTATCGGGGAACCTGAGTCCATAAATAGTTGATTTTACTGGACTCCCACTTTCGTGGGAGTGACGACTTTTGTACTTTTGTAAGAGGCCCATAATATAACAAATGGATTTCTAAAAGAAGAAACATTGGAGAATAAATCCCCTTGAACCCTTGGCCCCTTGAACCCTCGACCCCTGTATTCAAGATATATGCCGCCTTTGCCGGTGACAACAATTCGACAAACCTGTCCGGCCTCTGTCTCGAACTCCTGTCAGAACAGAAAAAAACATGGCTGCAACTCCGCGAAGGGTATGAATCGCTGAAGAACGTGAGGATACGGGAGATTCCATGTGATGGATTTTCTGTCCGCGTTCAGCACAATCCCGGAAGAATCAGGAGCACCATGGCCGATGTGGAGGGAAAAGCGATAAACGGGCGACCATGTTTCCTCTGCCTCAACAACCTTCCTGAAGGTCAGAAAGGAATTTTCTACCGGAATTTATACCTTATCCTGTGCAATCCGGCGCCTGTTTTTCCTTCTCATTTAACTATCTCCCGTTTAAACCATCATCCCCAGGCCATTGCTGAACATATCGATACCCTCCTTCGACTCGCAGGTGATTTTGGCGACCGCTGGACAATACTCTATAACGGACCGAAATGCGGCGCTTCCGCACCGGATCACCTTCATTTTCAGGTCATCCCATCCGGACAGATGCCGATCGAAAAGGAATGCCTGGAAGAAAAGAACCTTACCGTGATAACCGGGGTTGACGGTGTTTATATTTTGCGCGCAAGGGACCTTGGACGTGAGATTATCATAATTGAAGGAGATGATCCTGCTTATATTGCGAGCGTGTTTAAGGAGATCCTCGCGGCTATGAAAAAAGTCCTTCATACAGATGAGGAGCCAATGGTGAGTATCGCCGGTTTCTACAAAAAAGAAAGATGGCGTCTCCTTGTTTTCCCGCGTGCAAAACACCGTCCTGATGCCTTTTTCAAAAAAGATAACTACCGGGTTGTGGTCAGCCCTGCTGTTATCGAAATGGGCGGCGTCATTGTAACCCCTGTGGAAAGTGATTTTGAAAGGCTCGATGCGTCCGATGTGGAGGGCATCTACAGGGAGGTCTCCCTTAAAGCCGGCATTGTGGACAGTATCCTCGCAGTCGTGGCATAGACACTGAAGGTTTTTCCTGCCATAGCGCACTGTTCCGTTTTCGATTGGGGTCGGACCAAACCCTTGAAAATACTGGATTATGGAGTAGTAGGGATTATGGATTATCTTAATCCTTTAATCCATCAATCCTTAATCCACTTTTACGGCTTAAAGTGCTGTTTTTGGGGACAATTCGTGAATAGTACCAGGTTTTTCCCTTTCACCGACTATGTGTCCGAAGGTTTTTCTGCCACAGTGGCAGAAACTCTTGAAATCTCCGCAAAGTCAATACGTACGCTGCTTCGCACGATTTTAATTTTAATACTTTTTTCTGAGGAACCGGAACTCTCCGAAACGTTTTCGGAGATTCTTAAAATCGTTGGAAAGTCAATACTGACACTCTATAACGGGTTAATCATTTTGAAAAATGTGAAGAGCTCAAACGGTGTTCATTATAGCAAAAACTGTTGACAGGATATTCCTTGGAGGTTATATTTCTTTCATGGCATGGGAAGTTGAATATACCGACGAATTTGAAGCATGGTAGGTTGGTCTGGACGAGGAAGAACAGATCGATATTGACGCGGTTGTCGGTTTGTTGGAAGAAAAGGGGCCTCATCTGCCGTACCCCTACAGTTCGGATGTCAAAGGGACCAGGTACGGCTCACTAAGAGAGCTGAGGATTCAGCACAAAGGTAAACCATATAGAATCCTTTATGCCTTTGATCCCCGCAGAACAGCCATTCTTCTGATTGGTGGTAGAAAAACAGGTGGTACACGCTGGTATGAAAAACATGTGCCTTTGGCTGAAAACATATTGGAGGAACATTTGAAGTCTTTCGAGAACAAACAGGGAGATGCATTATGAGCAAACCTTATTCAATACTAAGGGAAAAAATGAAGCCCGCTGCACGGAAAAGGGCCGCTGAGAAGACAAAAGCTCTACTGGATGCAATGCCTTTACAGGAATTGCGCCATGCCAGACATTTAAGCCAGGAGCAATTGGCACAAGCACTGTCCGTCAAACAGGCTGCGGTATCGAAGCTTGAAAAGCGGACAGACATGTATATCAGCACATTAAGAAATTTTATCAAGGCCATGGGAGGTGACTTGGAAATCATCGCCAAGTTCCCCGATGGTTCTGTTCAGATCAGTCAATTTGAAGACATTTCTGCGGAGATAGAAAGGGGAAACTCTCCGAGTTAAGGAAGTGTTGAGTTTTGACGGCCTGTTGCCCAAACATACATACAACCAATAATATTGGAGCATGAGCCGGAGCCCTTTTCCCGATTAGCGACTTCAAGCTTGCCTTGGGCACCCTGCCGGTAAGCAGAAATGTGCCCGCGGCCAGTGCCGCGTCTGGACCGGCCTGATTTGTTCGAAGCCTAGCGGCAAGTTAGAAGGCCGAATGGATGCGAACCGTTGCAAGGGTAAGGAAGCGCAGCGGAGCAGCGAGGGTAAAGGTTCAACGGCGAAGCCTCAACAGCGTTCCGGGGCCATACCGATGGGACGTAATTGGGGTTAAACTTCTGTTTTTGTTATATTCTTTCGATATGCAAGATTATGTGGCATTCAACAGATCGACACGTTCGTGTTGAGAAATTGTTTTTCTTGTGTTATTTATAGCATATGCTGAAAAGTAAATTCCTATCAGTCAATTTCCAAATTACAGGAAACTGATCATTGAAGGCATTGGTAACAGGCGCCAACGGGTTTATCGGCAGCCATTTAGTTGAGAAATTGGTACAAAGCGAAACAAAGGTCCGTTGTCTTGTACGCCGAACGAGCGATCTGCGCTGGCTTAGGGATTTACCGGTAGAGATTGCATATGGCGATTGTGTTGATAAGGATTCCCTGTCGTCAGCCGTCGCCGGGGTGGATTGCGTTTACCATTTAGCCGGTGCGACGAAGGCGAAACGCGAAGAAGATTTTTTTACGATAAATGCCGGCGGAACGGAGAATCTGATTCGGGCCTGTTTGGACCATAATCCGAAAATGGAGAAGTTTGTTTATCTTTCGAGCCAGGCGGCTTCGGGTCCGGGCGTTGACGGACGGATGAAGGCGGAATCGGATCCGAATTTTCCAATTTCATCTTATGGTAAGAGCAAACGGATCGGCGAGGAAGTGGTGTTGGATTATCGCAGCCGCATTCCGGTTACTATTCTTCGCCCGAGTGCGGTTTACGGGCCTCGTGATCGCGCATTTTTATCTCTTTTAAGGCTTATCGCGAAAAAGATTAAATTCAGTCTGCTGGGGGTGACCCGGTGGATCAGTATGTGCTTCGTGAGCGATTTGGTGGACTCACTGGTTAAATCCGGTAGAACCGGAGTGGGAGACGGCGAGATTTTTTTCATATCGGACGGTCGATGTTACCGGATGGAAGAAATTGGCGATGCGTTTTCCGCTGCGATGAGAACAAGGGCATTCCGTTTGCCCGTTCCTGGGTGCCTGATTCGTGGAATCGGAGCGATCAACGAGACGATATGTCATTTTACGGATCAGCCGTGTTTACTTACTCGCGGTAAAGCAAAAGAAATAGTGCAGGAAAATTGGAATTGTGATATTACCAAAGCGAAAAGTATGTTAGAATACAGACCAATGATCGACCTGATTCAAGGGACAGAAATCACTGTCGACTGGTATCGTAAGAACAATTGGTTGTGAGGTAATAACGAACGATGGATATTTTTGACAAATGCGGTAAGTTTGTTGACCAGGCAGTCCGTGTACTTCGAGAATCCGGGAATTATTTTTACTTCCGGGAAATCCAATCCCCACAGGATTCAGAAGTCATCGTGGGAGGCCGTCGGGTGATCATGATCGGCTCGAATAATTACCTAGGATTAACTTGCCATTCACGGGTAAAAGAAGCCGCCATCAAGGCCGTGGAAAAATACGGCAGCGGTTGCGCCGGTTCGCGATTTTTGAATGGGAACCTTGAAATTCACGCCGAGCTGGAACGTAAGCTGGCAAAATTTTTCCGTCGGAAAGCGGCCCTGGTTTTTGCGACAGGATATCAGACGAATCTGGGGACAATCTCGACGTTGCTGGGACGCAGCGATGTCGCCATTCTTGATAAATACGATCATGCCAGCATACTCGATGGGTGTCGGTTGTCGTTTGGCCAACTGAAAAAATACCGCCATAACGATATGAACGATCTGCACCGTGTTCTCGAAGACAACAAGGATTATGGCCAGTTGATCGTCGTGGATGGGGTCTTCAGTATGGAAGGCGATATCGCCGACTTACCCTCCATTGTTAAACTGGCAAAAACCTACGGAGCCAGGATCATGGTGGATGATGCCCATGGAATTGGCGTTCTGGGTAAAACGGGACGGGGGACCGCGGAACATTTCGGATTGGAAGACCAGGTGGACCTGATTATGGGGACCTTCAGCAAATCACTGGCCGCCATCGGCGGGTTCATCGTCGGGGATCAGACGATCATTGATTATATCAAGCATACGGCCCGCTCCATGATGTTCAGCGCGAGCCTTCCGCCCGCTTTAGTGGCGGCGGCAAGTGCGGCGTTGGACGTTGTGGACGAAGATCCGGAACTTCTGGAACAGTTATGGAAGAATACACGGAAGATGCTCAACGGGTATAAAGCATTGGGATTCGATACCGGAACGAGCGAAACGCCGATTATTCCGGTTATGATCAAAGATGCCGCTAAGACTTGTAAAATGTGCAGTTTGCTATTTGACAAGGGGGTCTTCGTCAATCCGATCGTCAGTCCCGCCGTTCCTCCAGGAAGAGAGCTTCTAAGAACCAGTTTCATGGCCACCCACACCGATTCACAGTTGGATCAGGTTTTATCCGCCTTTGAAGAAGTTGGAAAACAACTCGAGATCATTTAAGGCAGAAAAGGCCATGGACGTCGAAATAAAACCGGTAACCGGGATCAGAGACCTGAAGCAATTCGTATCATTTCCCTATTCCCTGTATGCCGGAAATGCCTTCTGGGTGCCTCCGTTGCGGTTTACTGAACTGCAAACATTCCGATGGGATAAAAACCCGGCCTTTGAGTTTTGCGAAGTAAAATATTGGCTGGCCTTCAAAAATGGAAAACCCGCCGGACGAATTGCCGGAATCCTCAATAACCACTACATCGAAACCTGGGGGAAAAACACATTGCGGTTCGGCTATATTGAGTTTATCGACGATGAACAGGTGTCGGGGGCTCTGCTCAAGACGGTCGAATGCTGGGCTAAGGAAAAAGGAATGCAGTCCGTGCATGGACCCCTTGGTTTTACCGACCTGGACCCCGAAGGAATGCTGGTGGAAGGATTTGAAGAGCTTGGAACCATGGGGACGATCTACAATTTCTCCTATTATCCGATCCATCTGGAGAAAAATGGATATAAAAAAGATGTGGACTGGGTGGAATTCGAGGTAAAAGTACCTGCAGGTATTCATGAAAAGCTGAAGCGGCTCGCTGAGGTCGTTACCCGAAAAAATCATCTCAAGGTTTTGCAGATTAAAAGAGGCAAGGAACTTCTCCCCTATGCAAAAGAGATATTTCATGTTCTAAATGAATCCTACGAAGGTCTTTATGGGGTGGTTCCCCTGACGGAAAAGCAAATTGATATGTACACTAACCAGTATTTCAGACTGGTCCGGCACGATTATATTTCGATTATTTTAGACCGGGAGGACCGGGTGGCCGCCTTTGGCATTACCGTTCCCTCCTTGGCATTAGCCCTTCGGAAAGCATGGGGAAGGCTGTTTCCTTTCGGATTTATTCATTTATTAAGGGCTTTGCGAAAAAACGATACGGTCGAAATGTGCCTGATCGCGGTCCGGCCCAACCTCCAGGGAAAAGGTGTCAATGCCATGTTGATGTACGAATTCAATAAAATCTATGTACGCCATAACATCCTCAAGGCGGAAACCAACCCTGAACTGGAAACCAATAGCAAAGTCCAGGCCCAATGGAAATTCTTCGACGCCCGCCAGCATAAGCGCCGGCGATGTTACATTAAGTATGTTTGACCAAGGCCGGAAAATGGCTTTAAAATTATTTTTTGTATTTACTTTAATCCTGTATGCTTCCTTGAGTTTCTCCAGCACTGCCCTTGCACAACCCACTCAAGCGGAACTGGCGAAACTGGTGAATAAGGAACTGATTATTAACTCCAAAAAGATTCCGAGATGCCCTTGGCCCGAAATAACGGTCTTTACCCTGATTGATGTATCGCCTGTTGAAGCAGCGGCCCTTTTTTCAAATTACCAGGATCACAAAACATATATTCCTGATTTGATTAAATCCGATCCCATAAAAAAAATAGCTGAGAATGAAACAATCGTAGATTTTGAAATGCTCACCCCATGGCCGCTTGCGAACAGCAAATACTGCACTGGAAATGTCCTTAAAAAGTTAGAGAATAACGAATATGAAATCAGTTGGTATCTGGTTGAGTCGGACTCTTTGGTTGACAGTAAAGGAATGGTCCACTTCATCCCATACGGTAAGAAAACCCTTTTGAAATATAAATCGCTTATTCACCCTGATTCAAAGCTTGCCTCCATTTTTTCTTCTAAAGTTAAAAGCGGTGTAACTAAAACGGTTCAGGCCATCGTGGCTTACATAGAGGAAACAAAAAAGAAAAATCCGGAAAAGATTCAAAAGTTAATCAACTCACTTCCCAGGTAAATCTTCCTGACAGGGGGAATTCTTTTATTGTTTTACCAAAAGTTGTCTGGTATTCTTACCATACATGGAAGATTTTTCCCGGTGGAGCATATTGAGTGGAATTAACATTATGCATATGGGATTTATTCAACATTAACAGTTATATGTAAACAGACTGAGGGCAAATGATGAAGGAAAAATACTTCCTCAATCTAAATGGAAGCGCTGAAGAAATCTCACCATCAGGAGAACATCGTCGAAGCGTCCGGTTTCCGGTACGTCTCTCTGTTAAATATGGAGAAAAAACTTCCGTTGAATATACGAGTTTTATTCTAAACATGAGTGAGAGAGGCGTTTTTATTCAAACCGAAAGGCCCCTCCAGATAGGCACCAAAATCGTGATGTCCTTTTATATACCGCCGAATGCGAAGATTCTTGCCAACATCGTTGGAAATGTACAATGGGTAAATGACGGTGATTCTAAGCTTCCGAGAGGTATGGGGATCAGCCTGGAAGAATATAGCATAGAGTCCATACAACAGCTTGAAGATTTCCTGGAAGAGCGAAAACATTTGGTCGATCTAAAAGGATAAGCCGCTGAAACATATCGCGAAATTTTGTTTCTATTCAATTCAGTGCGGATGGCGAGGGCCAGCCTGTAAGAAACGATGGCAGATTATCGGGTGAGTGGAATATTTACAGTGTTTGCTCGGGGTTGAGGTTTGTATTAACCGGGTTTATATCTTTTGTCTGTCTTAAAGCAACTGTCCTTAAAACGTTTTGCATGCGCCTTCATCTTTGACGCAATCTCTGTGATTTCTCCATAGTGGGAAAAATACCCTAATTTATTATTTGCAATACCGATAGAAATTGTCATAAAAGGAAACGCCTTTAGATTGCCCTGTCTGTCAACAGATTGGATAAAACCTTTGTCTCTGTCTTCCGGGTCATAAAATGTCTGAATGATTCTTTTAAAAGAATCAATGATTTCTGCCGATGCTTCTTCGATAAGGTCAGCATGCATAATATATATGAAATCATCACCACCTATATGTCCTGCAAAGCTGTTTTGAGGCTGTTTATTCTTCACAATATTCAGTATAAGTCGTCCAGCCACCCTTAAGGCCTCGTCTCCACGGCTGAACCCGTATTTATCGTTAAAAGGCTTGAATTGATCAATATCGAGGTACGCAAAGGCAAAAGCTTCACCGGCGTCGAGCCTGCCCTGTATCTGTTTGTTGATTGAGATATTTCCCGGAAGCCTTGTCAGAGGGTTAATTTCAACGCTCCTCTCGGATCTAACAATACAAAGTTCAACCCTTGGCAACATCTCTCTTTCAAGATCAGGCATTCCGATATAGTCTTCAATAAAAAAGGAGTTCCATCCCGGTATAGCGGCATTTGCAGGAAAAATAGCCATTACAGGCAATTGACTGAAAATAGGGTCTTCCTTCATATTGTTTAGAATATCAATCACGGTAGTATCATTAAGGTCAATTTTAACAATCACCAGATCTGGTATGGAATTATATATATAGTCAAGCGCGGATGTAATCCCGCTAAATGCAATGACATTATACAAATGTTCCAGATTTTTAACAATAATAGTTGTTAAAACCGTGTCACCGGAAACTACAACAATCGTTTTCATATTTTCATTTCATAGATGTCATTCAAGAATTAGCGTACCAGCACCCTCTATTAAGTCTTCCATCTCTTTTAATATATCCTTCAGATCATTTTCGGTCATTTTAAGATTTTCCCACACGGCAGGATTTATGGCAGGAACCAAACTGTCGCCGGCAAAACCAAAACCCCTTGCCCGCACAAGGATATCGGCCAAGTAAACTATAGAAGTCTCAATAGAAAACGTTCCTGATAAACGAGGTTTATGGTGATGCCAGATTACTTCTGTCAGTGTTCCGGGAAATCTCCATTTTTCGGCAATCCAGCTACCTGCATCTGCATGTGTAACTGCAAATACATCCTCTTCTGCCAAAGAAATCACAACGCCCCTCTCCTGTGCCTGTTTCATCGCGTGCTTATAGTGTTCGGGGTATTGTAAAATAAGGATAACCTTACCTATATCATGGAGCAGGGCCGCAATAGATATCTCCTCTGGTTCCTTTAACCCCTTTTTTCTTGCAATAAGCCGTGCGGCGATGGAACACCCCATGGAGTGTTCCCAGAGTCCAACCATGGTTTCCTGCATAAGTTCAAAGATAGATACGCCGAGCAGTAATCCCTTTACAACATTTAATCCGAGAAGGATTACCGCCTGGCTCACCGACGAAATCCTGCCAGGAAAACCATATACCGCTGAATTCACCATCTTTAGAACCTTTGCTGTAATAACCGGGTCATTAGATATGAAAGCGCCTATCTCCGTAAGAGACACATTCGGATTTTCAAGCGCTTTCAAAATCTTTTTTAAAATCCCTGGTAGTGTAGGTAATGTATCTATGTTTTGAATTTTATATCTTAGCGTCTTTGCGTCGATCTTATCCATAAAGCCCTTCAATATGTTCTTTCAACACCCTTTTTAACATATCCATATAAGGTTCATGCTCAACCTTTTCAAATCTCTTATCCAATTCAAGCAGCGCTTCTTCCCTCGGCATATCGGGTTTTGACACGCCTTTTACATAAACCGCGTAAACATCCAGTGTTTTCAACTTCTCTATTACTGCCTCAGTCAATTCGGTATCTTCGCCCAACAAGGTTATATCATCTTCATTCAAAACCGGCTTCGCAAGCTTCATTCCAGGCTTAAGCTCATTTAACAGGATTTTAGGCAAATTCAATCCTCCAGCAAGTTTATTTCAAAAAAGTTCAATCCTGAATTAAGCAGATTTATCAAAACCTTAATGTATAGCGGCAATTTTAAAAAAATTCAAGGTAAATCAAACGTAAACTACCCATCAATAGCGAGAATGATTCTTCGGTCAACCCTTTACTCGAATGAAAAATCTACATACATCACTTCTTTGTCTTCGTTGTTTCCGCTATCAACAGGAAAGTAAAAGGGGAGTGATATTATTGGTATTTTTGTTATAAAGTTCAACTCAACATCTTTCCCGACTATAACCATTGGCATGGCGGCACTTAAGTTTATCCCGTTCTTCTCAAACTCTTTTCTTGCCTGACCAGAGATTATATTGGTAATTTCACCTATTGCATCAACAACATCCTTGTTGATACTCTCACATTCTTCGCCGACCAGGGTTTTATAGACAAACTTTGCGCCTCTTTCCCTGAGGCTAATTGCCACCGTCCCCTTTTTGTCACCAACCAATCCCATTACACCCGTGACATCACCGGAAGCACTGTTGATAGTTTTCAAAATGGGTTTTCCCATGTCAGCGTTGATGCTTAACATAGTCTTAAAGACTGTTTGCGTTGCAATAATAAATGGATTTATATATTTTATATCCACGACTCCCTCCGGTATCTACTTCATTTTCCAATTCTTGCCTTTGCCTTTTCGATCGCAGCCTGGAGTTTATCAGGAGTAAATGGCTTGACTATATAATTGTCAACACCCGATTTGATAGCCTCCATGATACACCCCTTCTGCGCTTCTGCCGTGACCATAAGGAAGGGAATATTTTTAATCTCATCATTGCTTTTACATGCCTTCAAAAAATCTATTCCGGTCATTTCCGGCATGATCCAGTCGCTAATAATTAAGTCTATCGCTTCCTTTTTTAACACATCAAGGGCCATTTTCCCGTTCTCAGCTTCAATTACACTTTCGATCCCTATTTGTCTTAAAACGTTCTTGATTATTTTCCTCATTGTTGCAAAGTCATCAACCACAAGGACATTCATATTGTAACCTCCATAAAAAGACTCTTATTATGCTTTTGCTTGCATGTAAAATTATCGTTCCAAAAAAAATAAACTTAAGATAATAAGATAATTTAAAGATTATTTTCCGGATTTCATTTCATATTTGTTTCATCCGCAAAATATTATAATTTGTTTCATCCGCAAAAACAATGTTATAATAATCTAAAATTTATAAAAAAACATCGAAACCCCAAAGGCAATCCTCGTCAGGGCAAAATCTCGATCATTAAAAAATATGCTTAATAAATCCAGAAAAAAACCGATAATGGTTTTTAAGTTGACATCATGGAGGAGTAAACATGTCTAATCGTCTAAGAAGTGCCATTTTTATATTGTTGTCCGGTATGATTTTCGTTTTTCTTTTTGTTTTTCCTCATCTTGCATCTTCCGAGTCAGGACAAGACGAACTCAATGTCAAGAGGGACGAGGAGAAAACTGTATATACCATTGGTTCTTCACAGGCAGATAAAAAGGATCAGGCAGAAAAAGACAAGGAAAATTCCTGGGAAATGTTAAAAAATATGAATTTATGGATGAAAAATAAGTAACTGGTACAAATATTGCATCTTGCATCTATGTCTTGAGTTGATTATATGACCGACTATACTAATATGCTCGATATGATTTTGACCTCACATCTTCTACAGAAGAAACGGGGGAACATCCTGAAAACGAATGGTGTGAATGGTGTAGTTGATATGCGATTCAATAATCTCCTCAATCAAAGCTTAGAAAAACTTCAGGCTGGAAACAACCAAACAATGTCGTTGAAGCAGTTGCCCACTCCGTCTGCTGTGAATTCTTTCAATGGCACAGGAGAAACGGCTAACAAATTTAATGAAGCATTAAAGTTTGTCCTTCAGCAAGAAGGCGTGAAGTTCGTGCATCGGGATGGCGGGAGCGGTGAATCATCAAAATACGGTATCCTTCAGTCAACAGCCAGGGAGTATGGTTATAACGGCAATATCAAAAATATTACGTTAGACGATGCAAAGATCATCTACCGTAAAATCTGGGAAAAATCAGGAGCATCTTCACTTCCGCTGGCTTTGAGTGTCGTCCATTTTGACACCTATGTCAATAGCCCTGCAATGGCGAGGAAACTACTTAGCCGTTCCAATAAAGATATAAACACTTACCTCAAGATGAGGGAGCAGCGATATGTCGGTCTGGCTGAAAGCAAACCGGATGTTTACGAAAAATATCTCAGAGGGTGGAAAAATAGGGTTGAAAGCCTTAGGGTCATGGTTGCCGGTCTTGAAAAAAGTTCCGTTCAGACAACCTAACGCAAAGGGCTGATATATATAAATGATTTGGTGTAAAAATGCTTCAAAAAAATCTTTTCAGGAGGTAACACAATGAAAAAGATGTTGGTAGCAATCGTTATGTGCATGTTTTTAATGGGTGTAGTCGGTGAGGTTATTGCAGCAGGTACAGCAGCAGAAGCAGAGGCAATGGTCAAAAAAGGGGCAGCATATATCAAGGCAAACGGCAAGGACAAGGCATTAAAAGAATTTACTGATGGTACCCAGTTCAAAAAAGATGACCTCTACATTTTTGTTCTTGATCCAAAAGGTTTAACCCTTGCCCATGGCGGCAACCCCAAACTCGTTGGCAAAGACATGTCTGGGCTTAAAGATGCAACTGACAAATTTTTTATCAAAGACATCGTTGAAGGTGCAAAAGCAAAAGGGAGCGGCTGGGTAGATTATAAATGGACTAATCCTGTAACAAAAAAGATCGAAGATAAGTCCACATACTATATGATGTCTGACAATATGGTTCTTGGTTGCGGAATATACAAAAAATAGCTCAAAAGAATCTTTCCGGGAGGTAACACAATGAAAAAGATATTGGTAGTAATCGTTATGTGCATGTTTTTAATGGGTGTAGTCGGTGAGGTTATTGCAGCAGGTACAGCAGCAGACGCTGAGGCAATGGTCAAAAAAGCGGTAGAATATATCAAAGCGAACGGCAAGGATAAGGCATATGGTGAGTTTACAAAAAATCAGACAGGCATGTTCAAAAAAGACGATCTGTATATTTTTGTCCTCGATGATAAATACAATATGCTTGCTCATGGCGGGAACGATAAGATGGTTGGCAAGAACTTCAAAGACCTTAAGGACAGTGACGGAAGTTTTTTTCTAAAAGGCATGGTCGATAAAGGAATGGCGGACGGGAAGGCGTGGTACGATTATAAGTGGACAAACCCCGTAACCAAGAAGGTTGAACCAAAATCATCGTATGTTGTGAAAGTTGACAACACGGTGGTAGGCTGCGGTTTTTACAAAAAATAGCAAGGGGTGCGATCAGAAAAGAGAGAGGTTCTTATTATGAAACGGTATCTTACAAATCTTGGCATGTCAAAAAAGCTGCTATTGGCTCCCCTTACCGTTATGCTGTTTCTCTTCATTTTTGGGGTAATGGCATACATAGGGCTGGTGAGTCAAAAATCTGCCATTAACGACATCTATAACAACAAGTTCAAGAATTACGAGACAGTGGCTCAAATGGTCAGCGATATTGCAAATATCCATGCAAATACCTACAAGGTAATAAGCTGGACAAACGCCAATTATGAAGCAGCAAAGATAGATACTCTCGGGAAGGAACAGTTGGTAACCCTTAACAAAACGATTGAGAGCATTCAGAAAAAATTAACTTCAAAAGCCGTCACCCCTGAAGAGAAAAAGATCTTTCAAACTGCCTCAGAGCAGCTCGCGGAATACAAAAAACCCGTGGAAGGAGTCATTGATCTATCCACGAGCGGGGATGTAAGTTCAGCAACCATGTTTATGGGCACTGCAGATGATAAGTTTCAGACCCTTAACAAAAACTTGCAGGAACTACTCGACCTTGAGAATAAATTGAGCAAGGGGAGTTATGAGTTTTCTCTCAAAGTGTTTAACAGAAGCCTTGTAGTCATGGCTATAGTGCTGTGTATTGCGATTGCGTTGTCTCTTTTTATAAGTATAGGCATGAGCAGGCTGATTCTTGCCCCCATCAAAAAGACAATCGAGGTAATGGAATATATCGCACAGGGTGATCTCACGAAAAGGGTTGATATCCTCTCAAGAGATGAAATAGGGGAAATGGGCAACCATTTTAACTCCTTTGTGGAAAGGCTCCACGAAACTATCATGAAGGTTGCAGAAAGCAGCAATAAGGTCACTTCGGCCACAAACACGCTCAACAGCAGCGCTGAACAAATGGCGGCAGCCGTGGAAGAGGCGGCAACCCAGGTAAATTCCGTAGCAACGGCCAGCGAGGAGATGTCTACTACCTCCTCGGAGATTGCCCAGAACTGCTTAATGGTAGCGAAGAGCGCCGACAAGGCAAATACTTCTGCTGAAAGCGGAGAAATTATAGTCCGCAAAACAGTTGCAACAATGAATCAAATCAAAGAAATGGTAAAACAGTCTGCCAGGATTAATCAAAAGCTTGGGGAAAGGTCTGACCAGATCGGTCCGGTAGTGGGACTTATTAACGATATCGCCGATCAGACAAATCTCCTCGCCTTAAATGCAGCGATTGAGGCAGCAAGGGCTGGCGAACACGGGAGAGGTTTTGCAGTTGTTGCTGACGAGGTCCGTAAACTTGCAGAAAGGACTACTGAAGCAACAAAAGAAATCGCTCAAACAATTCAGGCAATGCAGTTAGAGACAAAAAGCGCTGTAACTTCAATGGAAGAGGGAGTAAGAGAGGTTGAAGCCGGGAGCGAAGAGGCAAAGAAATCCGGTGATGCATTAAAAGACATTCTCATGCAGATCAGCACTGTAACGACAGAAGTGAACCAGATCGCTGTTGCCTCTGAAGAGCAAACAGCTACCACGAATGAGATTGCGAATAACATCCAGCAGATATCAGAGGTTATGCAACAGACTGCAAGAAATATTCAGGAGAACGCTGATGCTGCAGCCCAGCTTGCGAACCTCTCGAAAGATTTGCAGAAGTCCATAGGACAGTTCACTGTATAAGGCAGGAATGGAGAAAGGGATTATTATAAAACAAAATGTATAAGAAGGCGATGAAGTGCTTGTAATAATTGGTTGTGCAGTTGTCCTTATATCTGTTATAGGGGGCTATATGGAGGCGGGTGGCCCCCTTCTCGTTCTCGTACAAATTGCAGAGTATATCATCATCGGGGGATCAGCCATTGGTGCATTGCTTATCTCCACTCCAGGCAAACTGCTTAAAAAGCTCATTAAAAATGCGTTAGGAACTCTAAAAGCCAGCAAAATCAATAAACAAATGTATCTCGACCTTCTTAAACTGCTCTATGAATTATTCAGTGTTATCAGAAAAGAGGGACTTATTGCCATTGAATCACACATTGAAAAACCAGCAGAAAGTGCAATTTTTCAAAAATACCCTGTATTTCTTAGTCAAACTCATCTTATCGAATTTACTTCAGACACATTACGCCTTGTCATAATGGGCGGCGTACCTCCACAAGAAATTGAAATACTTATGGATGCAGATATTGAATTGCATCATAGTGAAGGTACAAAACCAGGCATGATTCTTCAGAAGATAGGAGATTCCTTACCAGGCCTTGGCATCGTAGCGGCGGTACTCGGAATAATCATAACGATGCAAGCCATAACCGGTCCTCCTGAAGAAATTGGACAGAAAGTTGCAGCAGCACTTGTTGGAACTTTCCTTGGTATTTTTCTATCTTACGGGTTTATTCAACCCGTCGCTACAAATATGGACCTTGCTAATGACGATGAATCAGGAATCTATGTCGTAATTAAATCAGGAATAATATGTGCCGCCAAAGGCTTAAATCCTATTGTAGCAGTTGAATTTGCACGAAGGGCAATTTCGAGTGACTTTCGCCCATCGTTTCAAGAGATGGAAAGCTATGTGAAGGAGTCAAAATGAGTGAAGATAAACATCAGATGTCAGTAAGAATCGTTGTAAAGAAAAAACATGGCGGAGGACATCATGGAGGTGCATGGAAGGTAGCATACGCTGACTTTGTTACTGCCATGATGGCGCTATTCATTGTGTTATGGATAGTAGGTCAAAACAACGGTGTAAAACAAGCCATTTCAGCTTATTTTAAGGATCCGACTATTCTTGCCGGAGGAAGTGGAATACATGCAGGTCAGTCGCAATCCCCCCCTGCGCCCGTACTTTTCCCGAAACCGGAAGCAACTGAGACGTCCAGGGCGCTTCAGGCAATCCAAACACAAGCTGCTTTAGTAAATCGTGAGATGGAAAAACTAAAGACAGAAAGCATAAAAATTGAAAAGATTATCTCTTCAGTCCCTGCATTTGAAAAGTTTAAAGACAAGATAAATGTAAGTGTTTCAAAAGATGGTATGAAGATTGAACTCATTGAGAATTCACAGGGTTTATTCTTCGATGTGGGAAGCTCGAAAGTAAAACCGGAAACGATAAAACTACTGAGACTCCTTGCGGAAGAAATCGGAAAACTATCCAATCAGGTAATAATAGAGGGTCATACTGATGCGCGCCCCTATATTACCCCCGGATACTCTAACTGGGAATTAAGTACGGAAAGGGCTAATTCTGCAAGAAAACTCCTCGGGGAAAATGGTCTAAGAAAAGACCAGATTAGAGAAGTAAGGGGATATGCGGACAGGTTCCTGAAGCATCCGGACAAACCCCTGGACTTTGCGAACAGAAGGGTTAACATTGTCGTAGCAATCCCCCAACAACCTGATGGTAATAAATCAACAGAAGGCAAAACATCTCAGCAGGCCAAATAGAAGGATTAAAGTATAAATATGCACACAATTCTTATTGTAGATGACAGCCCCTCAGCCCTTAAACTGCTCAATGCCTTACTGTCAAAAGATCAGACATATCAAATTTATCAGGCAGGCAACGCAGAAGAGGGTATTGAGATTGCGAGAGATATCAGGCCGGATATCATCATCAGCGATTATTACATGCCAGGAAAGGATGGCCTTGAGTTTTGCCGGGAAATAAAAAATGACACAGAACTTTCAAACACCATCTTTATCCTCCTCACCGCTGAAACTGATGTAGCCAAGAAGATCGAGGGGCTTGAAGGGGGTGTGGATGACTATATCGAAAAAACGATATCAACAAAAGTCCTGCTTGGTAAAGTAAAGGCCTTCCTTAAGATTAAGACTCTTCAAAACGAACTGATGAAAGAAAAACAGAAACTTCAAGTGGCTAATGAACAACTGAAGAAAAATTTCAAAGAACTTGTTGTGGTTTTGCTTAAGATTCTTGAAATGCAGATTCCAGGAGCAGGAAACAGGGCTGATATTGCAAGGGCTATTGCAAAATACATTGCAGGAAAACTTGAACTCGACGAGGAAGTGAAGAAAAATATTGTATTTGGCGCAGTATTACATGAAATAGGAAAAATAGGTCTACCCGAAAAGCTTATTAAGTCCGATTTAAAAGGTTTGGAGCCGCATAAGATAGAATTGTATTATCGATTTCCCGTAATCGGCTCTATAATAGTATCCACCTTTACCGGCTATTCTGATGCCGCTTATGATGTATGCCATCAATGTGAAAATTTTGATGGCTCCGGTACGCCTGATGGTCTAATGAAAGATGAAATTACCATCGGGGCGAAGATTTTACGGGCAATTATCTTTCAGGAAGAATTATTCATGATGGGACTTTCCTCACAGGAGGTCATAGAACAGATACGATCAGCGATGAACACAAAACTTGATCCTGTTATTTCAACATACCTTGTTAATTATCTGATGGAAAATGAAAAAGGATTTTCCATCAGCAAAAACAAGATCCCGATAGAAGAGCTCAAAGCAGGAATGGTGCTGGAAGAGGATCTATACTCTGTATCCGGCATAAAGATACTTCCAAAAGGAGTTGTGTTAACGGAGAGGATGGTTGAGATTATACTGGAACGTGACATTGTAGACCCTATTGTTGGAGGAGTTTCTGCATATAAGCCATAAACCTTGCCCCTTGGCCCTTTCGCTGTTACTTCAGTGAATAGTCAAAGACATTTTATCACGCTCATTGTCATTCCCCCCGTTCGGGGACAGGACTCTTTTGCCATATCTTCAAATCCTTAAAATTCTTTATCTTATCTTCCTGTTTTTACTATTCACTGCCTTTATCCCTTCAGTCTAACATCTCCCTGATCTTGCTGGATAGTTTTCCAAGATGAAAGGGCTTCTGGATAAACCCGTTGCATCCGCGGTCCATAATCTCCTGCGCCTGTCCGTTGATGCTGTACCCGCTGGAAAGAAGCACCTTGGCATCGGGATTGATCTCGCGAAGACGATCGAAGGTCTCTCCCCCCGATATTCCCGGTATGATCATGTCCAGAATGACCAGATCGATTTCGTTTCTTTTCTCC